>NZ_JBEXJK010000620.1:0-3260 GCF_040609095.1 Kitasatospora sp. NPDC004799 | reverse complement strand
CGAGCAGCGCGCCGGGGTCGGTGCGGACGGTGGGGTCGGGGAAGCGCGGCAGGGCGGTGAGCGCGGTGCCGCCGGCCGGGGTGTCGACGTGCACCGCGCCGTCCTCGACCGCCACCTCGCCGCGGGTGCCGTCCCAGGGCCGCTCCAGCAGGTCGCAGGGGACGGCGTCGGCCAGCTGGAAGGAGGTGGTCAGCCGGCCCCGGGCGCGGCCGCCGCCCGCCTCGTAGATCCGGACGATCAGGTCCCCGCTGCGGTCGTCGGCGAGCTTGACGGCGCTCACCACCAGGGCGTCGTGGTCCAGCTCCACCAGCGGCGCGACCCGCTCGGCGCTCCCGGTGACCTTCCGCTCGGGCAGGCCGATCCGGTAGCCCTCGCGGACGGCGTCGCCGATCGCCGCGCCCGGCACCAGGGCGTGCCGGAAGCGGTGCAGGCCCTGGTCGGTCTTCGGGTCGGGGAAGCGCGGGGCGCGCAGCAGCGAGAACCGGACGGTGGTGGTGGTCCCGCCGTCCTCGGCCCGCACCGTGCGGGTGACGTCGTGGCCGTAGGTGGAGGCGGTGACCAGGGCGACGCCCCAGCCGGGCTCGTCGAGGTGGACGAAGCGGTGGTTGCAGGCCTCGAACTTGGCGGCGTCCCAGCTGGTGTTGGTGTGGGTGGGCCGGTAGAGGTGGCCGAACTGGGTCTCGGCGGCGTAGCGCTCGGTGTGGACGTCCAGCGGGAACGCGGCCTTGAGGAACTTCTCGGTCTCGTGCCAGTCGACCTCGGTGTCGATGTCCAGCCGCTGCTCGCCGGCCGGCAGGGTGAGGGTCTGCACGACGGTGGAGGAGCCGAAGGAGCGGGCGATCCGCACCGAGGCCGCGTCGGAGGAGACGGCGGCGGTGAGCGCGTCCACGCCGGTCAGGTCGGTGACGGTGTTGCGGTAGAACTGGTCCACGTCCCAGGCGTCCCACATGTTGGGGAAGTCGGGGTGCAGCTGGAGCAGGTTGGCCCGGCTTCCGGGGGCGACGGTCTCCCGGCCGGTGGCGAGCTCGACCACCGAGGCGATCAGGCCGTCGGCGTCCACGACCACCTCCAGCAGGCCGTTGCGCAGGGTGAATCCGCCCTCCGGCCGCTCCACCGCCGTGCAGGTGCCGCCCGGCACGGCGACCGCGGCGGCCCCGCCGGCCGGCACCGCCGAGCGGGTGTGCGGCGCCGCGTTGAACACCAGCTCGCGCCCGCCGTCGGGGGCCCCGGCCAGCGCCCGCTGGGCGGCGTCGATCAGCCCGTCCAGCTCGGCGGCCAGCGCCGCGTACGTCGCCTCGGCCTCGCGGTGCACCCAGGCGATGGACGAGCCGGGCAGGATGTCGTGGAACTGGTGCAGCAGCACGGTCTTCCAGATCCGGTCCAGCTGCTCGTGCGGGTACGCCGCGCCGGTGCGCAACGCGGCGGTGGCGCACCAGAGTTCGGCCTCGCGCAGCAGGTTCTCGCTGCGCCGGTTGCCCTGCTTGGTCCTCGCCTGGCTGGTCAGGGTGGCGCGGTGCAGCTCCAGGTAGAGCTCGCCGACCCAGACCGGCGGGTTCGGGTACTCGGCCTCGGCCTTGGCGAAGAACTCGGCGGGGTTCTCCCAGCGGACGGTGGCCGAGCCCTCCAGGTCCTTCATCCGGGCCGCCTTGGCGACCATCTCGCGCGTGGTGCCGCCGCCGCCGTCGCCCCAGCCGGTCGGGGCGAGCGAGTGCCGGGCGACGCCCTTGTCCTTGAAGTTCCTCGCCGCGTGGGCGATCTCGCTGCCCTTCATCGAGCAGTTGTAGGTGTCCACCGGCGGGAAGTGGGTGAAGATCCGCGTCCCGTCGATGCCCTCCCAGAGGAAGGTGTGGTGCGGGAACCGGTTCACCTGGCTCCACGAGATCTTCTGGGTCAGCAGCCACGTGGAGCCCGCGTTGCGGATGATCTGCGGCAGGCCGCCGGTGAAGCCGAAGGTGTCCGGCAGCCAGGCCTCGTGGTTCTCCACCCCGAACTCGTCCAGGAAGAACCGCTTGCCGTGCACGAACTGCCGGGCCATCGCCTCCGAGCTCGGCATGTTGGTGTCGGACTCGACCCACATGCCGCCGGCCGGCACGAACCGGCCCTCCGCCACGGCCTTCCGGACCTTGGCGTACACCTCGGGGCGGTGCTCCTTGATCCAGGCGAACTGCTGCGCCTGGGACATGGTGTAGCGGAACTCCGGCTCGTCCTCCAGCAGCGCGGTCATGTTGGCGGTGGTGCGGGCCACCTTGCGGACGGTCTCGCGCAGCGGCCAGAGCCAGGCCGAGTCGATGTGGGCGTGGCCGATCGCGCTGATCCGGTGCGCGGACGGCACGGCGGGCGCGGCCAGCACCCCCGCGAGTTCGGAACGCGCCTTCTCCGCAGTGGAGTTGACGTCCTGGAGGTCGACCGCGTCGAGCGCCCGCTCCACCGCGCGCAGGATCTCCCAGCGGCGGGGGCCGTCCACCGGCAGCTCGGCCATCAGCTCGCCGAGCACCTCCAGGTCCATCACCAGCTGCCAGACCGTCTCGTCGAACACGGCCAGGTCCATCCGGGCCAGCTTGTACTGCGGCCGGTCGCCGGCCGTCTCCTTGTCGCCCAACTCGGTGGGCAGGAACGGGTGGTAGTCCAGGATGACCGGGTTGGACGCGGCCTCGACGTGCAGCAGCACCTGCTCGCCGCCGGCCGCCGGGGCGGCGATCCGCACCCACTGGTTCTGCGGGTTGAGGCCCTTCACCGGGGAGCCGTCCGGGCGGTAGACCAGGCCCTCGCACTGGAAACCGGGCATGTTGGCGTCGAAGCCGAGGTCGATCAGCGCCTCGACGGTGCGCCCGGCCCAGGCCTCGGGCACGGTGCCGGACACGGTGATCCAGCTGGTGCCCCAGGGCGCGCCCCAGGCGTCGCCCACGGCGATCGGGGTGCGCGGGGCGGCCAGTCCCTCGGCGACCGGGACGGGCTCGCCGGGCGCCGTCCAGATGCCGACCTCCAGCGGGACGGACTCGGGGTACACGGCCGGGCGGATGCGCTCGTCCAGGACGCGCTTGAGGCGGGACTCGACCAGGGTGCGGTCATCGTGCATGTCAGCGGGCTCCGTTGCGGGCTGGGGGACGGTTCGGAGAGGGGACGGTTCAGAGCGACGGTACGTCGGAGGGGTGGACCACCTCGGTGATGCCGCGCGCGGCGAGGTGCGCGCGGTCCTCGGCGCGCTCGGCGAGCACCGCGGTCGGCCGGGCGCCGTCCGCGGCGAGGCGCATGAACGCCTC
>NZ_JBEXJK010000619.1:0-3268 GCF_040609095.1 Kitasatospora sp. NPDC004799 | reverse complement strand
GTCGGCGGCAGCGGGGTGACCAGGGTGGCCGTGCCGGCCAGCGCGGACAGCATCTCGGCGGCGGTCAGCGCGCTGCCGTGCCCGGCGACCAGGACGGCGCGCGGACGGCCGTCCGGGCGCAGCCGGTCGAGGCCGGCCGCCTCGGCCTGCCGCAGCGCGGTGCGGACCCGCGCGCCGGCGCCGGCCAGGGCCAGCAGGGCGCGGTCGTGGTCGGCGCGCTGGAGCGCGGCCGGGTCGTCGAGCAGGGTGTCGTCGAGCATGCGGCGAACCTCCGGCTGCGGTCCTGGGCGCGCGCTCCGTTGCGCGCCGGGCGGTCGGGATGGGGCGGCGGCCCCGGGGCGGGTGCCAGGCCCGCCCCCAGGATCAGGCCGGGCGGCGGGCCTCGTCCACCAGGAGGACCGGAATGCCCTCGCGGACCGGGTACGCGAGGCCGCAGTCCGCGCCGGTGCAGACCAGCTCGGGCTGCTCCTCGGTGCCGCCCTCGACGAGCGCGGCCCGGCACTGCGGGCAGACCAGGATCTCCAGCAGGAAGGATTCGAGCTTCATGGGGCTCTCCAAAGTTCGGGGGTGGCACGGAGGTGCCCCGGCCGATAGGAAACCCTACCGGCCGGGGCACCGGGGCCCGTGGTCAGGCGCGGGGCTCAGCCGCGGACGACGGCGAGCACGCCGTCGCGCAGCTCGGCCATCCGCTCCGGGTCCTTCGCCTCGACGTTCAGGCGCAGCAGCGGCTCGGTGTTGGAGGCGCGCAGGTTGAACCACCAGTCCGGGCCGGCCACGGTCAGGCCGTCCAGCTCGTCCACCGTGACGCCCTCCCCGCCGGCGTAGGCGGCGCGGACGGCGGCGGTGCTGGCGGCCTGGTCGGCCACGGTGCTGTTGATCTCGCCGGAGGCCGCGTAGCGGTCGTACTCGGCGGTGAGCTCGGACAGCGTGCCCGGCTGCCCGCCGAGCGCGGCCAGCACGTGCAGCGCGGCCAGCATGCCGGTGTCGGCGCGCCAGAAGTCGCGGAAGTAGTAGTGCGCGGAGTGCTCGCCGCCGAAGACGGCGTCGGTCTCGGCCATCTCCTGCTTGATGAAGGAGTGGCCGACCCGGGTGCGCACCGGCTTGGCGCCGAGCTCGCGGACCACCTCGGGGACGGTCCAGGAGGTGATCAGGTTGTGGATGATCGTCGGCTCGGCCTCGCCGGCGGCCCGGGCGCGGGCGATCTCGCGGGCGGCGACCAGGGCGGTGATCGCCGACGGGGAGACCGGCTCGCCGCGCTCGTCCACGACGAAGCAGCGGTCGGCGTCGCCGTCGAAGGCCAGGCCCACGTCGGCGCCGACCTCGCGGACCTTGGCCTGGAGGTCGACCAGGTTCTTCGGGTCGAGCGGGTTGGCCTCGTGGTTCGGGAAGGTGCCGTCCAGCTCGAAGTACATCGGGACGAGCTCGATCGGCAGGCCGTCGAAGACGGTCGGCACGGTGTGGCCGCCCATGCCGTTGCCGGCGTCCACCGCGACCTTGAGCGGGCGGATCGCGGTGAGGTCGACCAGGCCCAGCAGGTGGTCGGCGTAGCCGCGCAGGGTGTCCTGGGCGGAGAGCCCGCCCGGCCGCACGTCCCGGGCCGGGACGGTGACGGTGCCGTCCTCGGCGGTCCAGGACTCGACCAGCTCGCGGATCTCGGACAGGCCGGTGTCCTGGCCGACCGGGGCGGCGCCGGCCCGGCAGAGCTTGATGCCGTTGTACTGGGCCGGGTTGTGGCTGGCGGTGAACATCGCGCCGGGCAGGTCGAGCTTGCCGCTGGCGTAGTACAGCTGGTCGGTGGAGCACAGCCCGATCTGCACCACGTCGGCGCCGTAGGCCGCGGCACCTTCGGCGAAGGCCAGGCTCAGCGACGGGGAGGAGGGCCGCATGTCGTGCCCGACCACGATCGCGGACGCTCCGGTGACCTGCACGAACGCGGCGCCGAAGGCCCGGGAGAGGCTCTCGTCCCACTGGTCCGGAACGACGCCCCGGACGTCGTACGCCTTCACGAGCTGCTTGAGGTCGCGCACTGCGGCTCCACCCTGGTCTGAGGTCTGATCGTTACGTCTGGGCCACCGCGCGTCCGGTCGACGGCGGTGACGGTAGACGGGCAGCGTACCCGGGCCGGGCGAACACCCCGTGCCGGGCGAGCGCTCAGTTGTCGGGCGAGCGCAGGACCCGGAGGTGGCCGCGGCGGCCGCCCTCGGTGGAATCGCCCTCGGGACCTCGGCCCTGACGGGGGGTCTGCGGGCGGGCGGCCTCGCGCACGGCGTTGGCCAGTGCCTCCAGGTCGTCGCTGCTGCGGCGCAGCGGCCCGGCCTCGGCGGCGAGCCGGACGACCTCCCAGCCGCGCGGGGCGGTGAGGCGCTCGGCGTGCTCGGCGCACAGGTCGTAGCAGTGCGGCTCGGCGTAGGTGGCGAGCGGGCCCAGGACGGCGGTGGAGTCCGCGTAGACGTACGTCAGCGTCGCGACGGCCGGCCGGCCGCACGCGGTCCGCGAACAACGACGTACAGAGCTCACGAGGGTGGACGGTACCGCACTCCTCGCCGGGGAGCGAAGACCGCCTGCCCGGAGGGGGTGCCGTGTCGCCCTCCGGGCGCCGGGGCCGCGGACCCGGCGCCCCGTGCGATTCCCCGTCGGAGTGGTCCACTTCCGACCGTCCAAGGACTACCCTCGGCAGTGATATGGACAGCTCCGCACCGCAGTCATCGACAGGCCCAGCCCGCCGCCCCCGGCACCGCGACCGGCACGGCAGGGGCCTGCGCGGCCCGCTGGCGCCGCCGCAGGTGCCGATCTCGCTCACCCGCTCCGAACTGTTCGACGACTACGTGCGCGAGTCGGTGGAGCGCCTCGAACGTCGTTGGCCGCAGCTGATCGAGGTGGAGTTCGCCGTCCAGGAGGTGCCGCTGCACGAGCCGGACGGCGCCGACGCCGAGGACGGCGTGCCGCTGGGGCGGGTGTCGCCCGGCAAGCAGGGGCGCAAGAGTCAGATCGTGGTGTACCGGCGGCCGGTGGAGATCCGGGCGAAGACCCGGGAGGACCGCGCGGCGCTGGTGCACGAGATCCTGATCGAGCAGGTCGCCGAGCTGCTGGGGCTGTCGCCGGACGCCATCGACCCGCGCTACGACGAGGACTGAGCCCGACGGGGACCGAGCCCGACGCGGCGGCACCGTGCAGGTGCCGCCGAGGTCGACGAGTTCGCCCGCGCCGGCCGTGAGCGTGCCGTGCGGGGCCGTCCGGGCGATCCTCCCGTCCCGGATCAGCACGTCCG
>NZ_JBEXJK010000618.1:0-3270 GCF_040609095.1 Kitasatospora sp. NPDC004799 | reverse complement strand
TGGGAGCCACGAACGTTCTACGGGCCGGGCTGGTCCGTCGCGAAGCCCAACCGGCTTAGCGAGAAGCCCCCGGCTTCAGCCGGGGGAGGAGTCACGCTCGCCCCGTACCTGTACACGCAGGCGCAGAGCTGGACCAACGTCCCGCAGTTCGCGCTGGAGACCTTCGCGGCCCCCACCGCCGGGCTGCAGAGCTTCGCGACCTACCTCAACGGGCTGCCGCTGCTCGGCAACAACCGCTACGTCAACGCCTGGGACGTCGTACCGCTGGCCTGGAACGACCTGAAGACGGTGAACGAGGACGCGTGGTACCCGTCACCCGGCCCGGCGGGCAACGGCACCGTGCACCACCTGTTCGACGTGTTCAACGGGCTCCCGAAGGGCAACGTCTACGTGCAGCCCGGTGCGCGGCAGCAACTGCCGCAGGACGGGGCCTACTCGACGTACGACCCGGACCTGGTCAACAGCACCCTGGCGGACTTCCTGGGGCAGGCCGCCTACCAGCACGCGAACAACACCTACCTCGGTCTGCTCGGGACCTCCCTGCTCTCTCCCGGACCGGTGGTGACCGGCGTCAGTCCCGCCTTCGGCGCGAGCGGCTCCACGGTCGTCATCCAGGGCAGCCGCCTCGTCCCGGGCAGTGTCGTCGACTTCGGTCCCGTCCCGTGCCCCGACGCCTCCGTCGACCCGGGCGGCACGCAGATCACCGTCACGGTGCCGGACGGCGTCGGCGTCGTGGACGTCCGCGTCACCAACATGCTCGGCACGACGCCCGTCGCGCCGCTGGGGCAGTTCGCCTACGGCGGCCCCGCGCCCCTGGTGGTCACCGGCATCGACCCGACCAGCGGGCCGGCGCTGAGGACCAAGGTCACCATCACCGGCGCGGGCTTCCCCAGGGGCGCCGGGGTGAACTTCAAGGACCAGGCGTCGAAGAACGTCACCTGGGTCTCGGACACCCAGCTCACCGCCGTGGCGCCCCTGCAGATCGACGACAGCCAGACGGTGGACGTCACCGTGAAGGTCGGCGACATTGCCTCCGCCACCAGCCCGGCCGACGAGTTCACCTACACGGGCCTCTGAGTACACCGGCCTCTGAGTACGCGGGCCGCTGAGCCGAGGCCCGGCCGCCCGCAGCCGACGGCCCACAGCCGACGGCCCGTCGGCGGGGCCCCGGCGGGGTTCCGTGCCCCGCTATACACGGGGTTTATACATGGTGTGTATAGTCCTTGATCATGGCACTCGGACAGATGCTCCTCGGGCTCCTGGAAGCCCAGCCCCGGCACGGGTACGACATCAAACGCCTCTACGACGAGCACTTCGGCCGCGACCGCGCCCTGCACTACGGGCAGGTGTACGCGACGCTCTCCCGGCTCCTGAAGAACGGCCTGGTCGTCGTGGAGGGCACGGAGAGCGACGGCGGCCCGGAACGCAAGCGGTACGCCATCACCGACGCGGGCGTGACCGACCTCGCCGACTGGCTCACCCGGCCGGAGGACCCCCAGCCCTACCTGCAGAGCACGCTCTACCAGAAGGTCGTCCTCGCGATCCTCACCGGCCGCTCGGCCACCGAGGTCCTGGACGCCCAGCGGAGCGAACACCTGCGGACCATGCGCGAACTGACCCGCCGCAAGCTCGCCGGCGACCTCGCGGACGAACTGATCTGCGACCACGCCCTGTTCCACCTCGAAGCCGACCTGCGCTGGCTGGAGCTCACCGCCGCCCGCCTCGACGACCTCACCGCCCGCCTGACGGAGACCCCGCGTTGACCACCGCCCAGCCCCTCCTGCACGCCCAGGACCTCCACAAGGCCTTCGGCCCCACCCCGGCCCTCGCCGGCGCCTCGCTCACCGTCGCCGCCGGCGAACTCGTCGCCGTCATGGGCCCCTCCGGCTCCGGCAAGTCCACCCTGCTCCACTGCCTGGCCGGCATCACCCGCCCCGACCAGGGCACCATCACCTACCAGGGCCGCGACCTCACCACCAGCACCGACGCCGAACTCAGCGCCCTGCGCCGCACGGAGTTCGGCTTCCTCTTCCAGTTCGGCCAGCTCGTCCCCGAGCTCTCCTGCCTGGAGAACGTCGCCCTGCCGCTGCGCCTGAACGGCATCCGCCGCAAGGCCGCCGAGGCCCGCGCCACCGAGTGGCTGGAGCGCTTGGAGGTGGCCGACCTCGCCGCCAAGCGCCCCGGCGAGGTCTCCGGCGGCCAGGGCCAGCGGGTGGGAGCCGCCCGCGCCCTGATCACCGGCCCCAAGGCGGTCTTCGCCGACGAACCCACCGGCGCCCTCGACTCCCTCAACGGCGAACGCGTCATGAAGCTGCTCACCCGCGCCGCCCGCGAGACCGGCGCGGCCGTCGTCCTGGTCACCCACGAGGTCCGGGTCGCCGCTTACGCCGACCGCGAGATCGTCGTCCGCGACGGCCGCACCCGCGACCTGGCCACCGCCCGGTGAGCGCCACCGACCCCAAGGTCCGCTGGCCGGCCGTGGACCACCTCGCCCTCGGCGCCCGACTGGCCCTCACCAACGGACGGGACGGCTGGGGCCGACTGCTGCTCACCGCCTGCGGCGTCGGCCTGGGCGTGGCCCTGCTGCTCTTCACCGCCTCGTTCCCCGGCATCGTGCACCACCGCGACCAGCGGCTGTACGTGCAGAACGACCTCTTCCACGACGAGGACCTGCCCGCCCCCACCGACCGCACGGTCCTCGTCGCCGGCGCCGACACCACCTTCCACGGCACCCCCGTCCGCGGCCGGATCGTCCAGCCCGAGGGCCCGGCCGCCGCGCTCCCGCCCGGGCTGTCCGGCTACCCGAAGCCCGGCGAGATGGCCGTCTCCCCGGCCCTGGCCGAGCTGCTCGGGGACCCCGCCAACCACCTGCTGCGCGAGCGCCTGCCCTACCCCGTGACCGGCACCATCGGCCCGGCCGGGCTGCTCGGGCCCGGCCAGGCCTCGTACGTGCTCGGCGGCGACCACCTCTCGGCGGACACCGGCGCCCTGCGGATCACCGAGTTCGGCCACTTCTCGCCGCCCAAGCCCATGGACTCGAAGCTGATCCTGCTCAACGCCGTCGGCCTGACGGTGATGCTGGCCCCGGTCGGTGTCTTCCTCGCCGCCGCCGCGCGCTTCGGCGGCGAACGGCGCGACCGCCGGCTCGCCGCCCTGCGCCTGGGCGGTGCGGACCACCGCACGACCGCCCGGATCGCCGCCGGGGAGTCCCTGGTGGGCGCTGGCCGGCACCGTCTGCCTCTCCTCGGACATGGGCCACGCCGGCCACCC
>NZ_JBEXJK010000617.1:0-3302 GCF_040609095.1 Kitasatospora sp. NPDC004799 | reverse complement strand
TGGTCGCCTGGGCGGGCGTGCGCACGATGGCGGACAGCCTCAAGGACATCACCACCGTGGTGCCGCCGGTGCAGACCGCCTGCTACCTGCTGGCGGCCGCCGTGATCGGGCTGCTGGCCGCGCTCTGGCCGGCCCACCGGGCGTCGAAGCTGGACATCCTGGACTCGATCAAGAGCCAGTAGTCCGGGCCGGGTGCGCAAGGAGCCCCCGGGGCGGTCTCAGGAACCGCCCCGGGGGCTCCGGTGCGTCGTCAGCCGGTCAGCGTCAGTCGAAGTGCATCACGCTCGGCCAACATCGGTCGGACAGCATCGGTCGGACAGCATCGGTCGGACAACATCGGTCGGACAGCATCATCGGTCGAACCGCATCAGCTGGACGGCATCAGTTGAAGAGCACCTTCTCGTTGTTCGGCTGCAGCGTGCCGGTGGTCAGACCGGCGGCCGAGACCAGCAGCTGGCCGGCCGGCTTGCCGTCGGTGCCGAGCACCTCGGCGGTGACCGGCGCGGTCTCGTCCGGCAGGGTCACCTGCAGGCCGGTGAGCACGTGGCAGGTCGCGTCCGACTTGTCGCAGGCGCTCCACTTGAAGCCCGCGTAACCGGACTTGTTGGGCTTCAGGGTGACCAGCACGGCCGGCCCGGGGTGCGCCTCCCGGTTGGCCGACAGGGTGTCCGGGCTGTTGTCGGCCTTCAGCCCGCCGAAGCCCGGGTAACCGTACAGGGTGCAGTTGTGGTCGCTCTTGTTCTTGATCGTCAGCATGGCCGAGCCCGCGCTCTTGATCTGCACGGTGGCGGTGACCTCGTCGCTCTTGCACCGCGTACCGGCCGCCTGGCCGGCCATCGGGTCGCCGGGGACGGTGGCCCCGGCCGCGCTCGCCTTCGGGTCGCCCGGCTTGTCGTCCGTGTACTTCACGTCGTCGCACGCGGTGAGCAGGACGGTCGCCGCGAGGGCGGCGACACCGGCGGCGACTAACCTGGCAGGCCTGCGAACGGTCATGATCCCCCCATGGGTGGGTAATGGCATGGTGCTGTCACCCTTAGTACGAAGGCCGTGGCGGAACGGTTCCACTGGGACTGCAGATTGTCAGAGCTGACCGTTTTCGTCGCTCTCCTGACTTGTTTCGGCCGGACTTGACGGGAATTGGCTCCGGACCGACGGAAACCGCCCCGCCCGGCGGGTGCCGGGCGGGGCGGTGCGGTGCCGAACTGCCGGATCAGGCGGCCGACTTGGCGGCCACCGGCTGGGCGGGCCGGGGCCTGTTGAAGACGCCGAAGAACACGGCCAGCGTGGGCAGCAGATAGGCCAGCCAGACCACCAGCTGCAGCACCGTCGGGTCCGGCTGGAAGTTGAACACGCCCTTCAGCAGCGTGCCGTACCAGCTGTCCTTGGGAATGGTGCTGGAGATGTCGAAGGCCAGGCTGTGCAGACCGGGCAGCCAGCCGGCCTCCTGGAGGTCGTGCACGCCGTAGGCGAGCACCCCGGCCGCGACCACGACCAGCATCGCGCCGGTCCAGGTGAAGAACTTGGCCAGGTTGATCCTCAGCGCGCCCCGGTAGAACAGCCAGCCGAGCACCACCGAGGTGAGCAGGCCCAGCGCGGCGCCGACCAGCGGGTTCCAGCCGTCGTCGGTGGCCTGCACGGCCGACCAGATGAACAGCGCGGTCTCCAGGCCCTCGCGGCCGACCGCCAGGAAGGAGGTGACCACCAGGGCCGTGATGCCCATCGCGACCGCCGCGTCCAGCTTGCCGTGCAGCTCGGTCTTCAGGTGCCGGGCGGTGCGCCGCATCCAGAACACCATCCAGGTCACCAGGCCGACCGAGATGATCGACAGCGTGCCGCCGAGCGCCTCCTGGGCCTCGAAGGTGAGCTGCGAGGAACCGAACTGGAGCACCGCGCCGAAGGCCATGGAGAGCACCACGGCCGAGGCGACGCCGAGCCACACCGGCGGCAGCTTGTCCTTGCGGTCGGTCTTGACCAGGTAGGCGATCAGGATGCAGACGACCAGGCTGGCTTCGAGGCCCTCGCGCAGGCCGATCAGGTAGTTGCCGAACACGGCTGACTCCTCTGGGTGGTGGGGAAGGACGGGATCAGCCGAAGAGGGCCTGGCCCCACCACTCCCCCGGCTTGCGCACGCCCGCCGGGCAGGCGAAGTGGGCGGAGCCGACGTGCTGGATGTACTCGTTGAGCTTGTCGCTCGCCGCGAGGCGGGTCTGCAGCGGGACGAAGGCCTTGCGGGTGTCGCGCTGGTAGGCGAGGAAGAACAGCCCCGCGTCCAGGCGGCCGAGGCCGTCGGTCCCATCGGTGAAGGAGAAGCCGCGGCGCAGGATCATCAGGCCGTTGTTGGCGTCCGGGTGGGCGAGCGCGACGTGCGAGTCCGCGGGCATCGCCTTGAGGTCCGGCGCGTCGTGCTCCTTGGCCCTGCCGTACGGGGCGCCCTCGCCCTTGGTGCGGCCGAAGGTGTCCTCCTGGTCCTTGAGCGAGGAGCGGTCCCAGGTCTCGATGTGCATCCGGATCCGCCGGGCGACCAGGTAGGAGCCGCCGGTCATCCACTCCGGGCCGTCGCCGGGGGCGGCCCAGACGTGGTCGGCCAGCTTGGCGGTGTCGGTGCCCGCGATGTTGTGGGTGCCGTCCTTGAACCCCATCAGGTTGCGCGGGGTCTGCTCGTCCGGGGTGGTCGAGGAGGTCTTGCCGAAGCCGAGCTGCGACCAGCGGATGTTGACGGTGCCCATGCCGATCCGGGCCAGGTTGCGGATCGCGTGCACGGCGACCTGGGGGTCGTCGGCGCAGGCCTGGACGCAGATGTCGCCGCCGCTGCGGGTCGGGTCGAGCTTGTCGCCCTTGAAGTTCGGCAGGTCGATCAGGGCCTCGGGGCGCTTGGCCAGCAGGCCGAAGCGGTCAACGCCCTCCTTCTCGAACAGGGTCGGGCCGAAGCCGATCGTCAGGGTGAGCCGGGAGGCGGGCAGGCCGAGGGCCTCGCCGGTGTCGTCCGGCGGCGCCTCCGCCGAGCCGGGCACCGCACCGGTGCCGACCTCGCGGCCGCCGGTCATCGCGGCGGCCGCCTTGGTCCACTCCTTGAGCAGCTTGACCAGGGAGTCCCGGGTGGCCTTCTCGGAGACGTCGAAGGCCGCGAAGTGCAGCCGGTCCTGGACCGGGGTGGAGATGCCCGCCTGGTGCTCGCCGTAGAACGGCACCTCGGCGCCGACCGGGGCGGCCGCGGCCACCGGGACGGCGTCGTCCTGACGGGTCGCCGCGGCGACCGAGCCGACGGCGGCGGCGCCGAGCGCGACGCCCGCGCCGGCCCAGCC
>NZ_JBEXJK010000616.1:0-3305 GCF_040609095.1 Kitasatospora sp. NPDC004799 | reverse complement strand
TCCAGCCGGATCGAGGGCTTCACGAAGCCCTCCTCGCGCAGCATCCGGAGCACGCCCGCCGCGTCCCCGGCCAGCGCCATCCGCAGCGAGGCCCCTGATCCTCCGATCGGGCCGGGGGCCTCCGGCGTTCCCGGGCTCTAACGCAGCGCGCCGAGGTCCTTCGGCGCGGACCAGCCGCTGAAGGTCACCAGGTGCCGGTCGGGAGTGACGGCCCACAGGTCCGGCTTGCCGTCCCCGTCCCCGTCGCCCGCGCTGTCGAGCGTCGGGTAGGCGGCGGTGGTGAAGCCCGTGGCCACCACGTTCGCCGAGGGGTCGGCGAGGGCGGTGAAGTCGAGCAGGTTGTCGGCCTTCCTGGTCACCGGGTAGGCGTGCAGGGTGCCGGTGGCCCGCTCGCGCGCCCACACGGTGAGGTTGCCGGAGGCGTCCGCGCCGGGGGCGATCAGCTCGTAGCCGCTCCAGTCGCCGGTGGTGGCGACGGGCTGGGCGTAGCCGTAGTCACGGCCCTTGTCGATGTAGGCGTACAGCTTGCCGTGCTCGACCGAGAGGAGCGTCGGCAGGGACGGCCTGGCCGCGCCGTAGCGGCCGCCCACCGCGACGAGTTGGTCGGCGGCCGACCAGTCCGCGGTGTAGTCCTCGGGGCAGGCACCCCGCGCGCCCGCGGCGTCGAGGCAGTCGGACGGCTTCCACGCGAGGGTGGGCGGCCGGTCGCTGAAGTCGCCCTTGCTCCAGTTGGAGTAGATGTACAGCAGCTGGGTGCTGTCCTTGGGACGCACCACCAGATCGTCGCCGGGGCCGTGGATGTTGGCCCAGCCCCGGTGCAGCGCCAGGAAGTCCTGCCACCCGGCACGCTGCGGGGAGAGCGCGGCCGGGATCGTGGAGGTCGGGGTGGCGTTCTCGGCGGCGGCGCTGATGACCTGCAGGTTGCCCTGGGCGTCCGGGACCAGGATGTCCGGTACGGCGTCGCCGTCGACGTCGCCGGGGACGGCCGGCTTGGGGCGCGGGTCCCAGGGCGCGTAGAAGGAGTAGGTGAAGGGCTGGCCGACGTTGCCCGCGTCGTCCATGGCCTGGACGGTCAGGAGGTTGGTGCCCCAGTCCTTGGGCTTGAGGGTGAGCTGGGCGGTGCCGTCGGCGCCCGCCTTGACGGTGTGCCCGGAGGCGCAGTCCCAGCCGACGCCCAGCGAACCGTTCAGCACGTACTGGTAGCAGGCCACCCCGGAGGCCTGACCGCCGGCCGGAGCTGTGTCGAGGCCGGTGAGGGTGAAGACGCCGTTCTCACCGGCGTACTTGCCGGGGGTGGTACCGGAGCCGCTCGCCGGGAAGTCGGCGGAGGAGACGGACAGGCCCGGGTGGGTCAGGTCGACCCGGAAGTGGCAGGTCGGAGCGGGCTTGCCGCTGCCCGGGTCGTACCCGGGCCAGGCCTGCCAGGAGTAGGAGTGGCCGTCCGCCAGGGCGCTGGTGGCCACCTTCGCGGCGCCGTCGGTGACGTCGACGGTGGTGTCGACGATCTTGTCGTGCTCCGGGGTCGAGTCGTCCCAGACCTTGAATCGCACCTGCGGCGAGGTGGCCGAGACGGTCAGCACCGGGTTGGCGACCTCCAGCCAGCCCGGGGCGGTGGTGTCGTCGCAGGCGTCGGTGCGGACGCCGGTGGCGGCGAAGCCCGGTGCGGGCAGCGCCTTCGGTTCGGTGACCGCGTTCCCCGGTACGGCGGCGGCGCCCGGCGCCGCGAACAGGCCGGCGGCGAGCGCCGCCGCGGTGGCCCCGCCGATTCGGCGGGCGTGTCGAAGTGTCATGGAGGTTCCCCACCCCTTGTGTCCAATGGACCGGTTCCATGTGGAAGCGGTGAGGATCCTGCCAGTGGGGACCGGCAGCGGCAACGGGATTGTCAGTCGGTGGCCGGGGTGCGGCGGGTGGCGCGGAGGCCGCGGAGGCCGATGGTGCCGACGGCGATGCCGAGGGCGAAGGAGGTGACGGCGAGGAGGAGGTGGATCCAGAAGAAGGCGGTGGGCTGGGAGTGGTCGCCGTTGGTGAAGGCCTGGCCGCCGGAGTCCTTCCAGAGGTTCTTGACGAAGGTCGTCCAGATGATGATCGACCAGACCCCGAAGGCGGTCAGGAACCAGGAGGTGCGGCGGCTGAGCTTCATGGGGGTCCTCGGCGTGTGAAGGCGGTGTGCATCCCCAGTATGCGCGGCCGCCGATCGGCGTACGGCGGGCCCCTCCTGCGGAGGACGGGCCCCGGGGGGAGGGCGCCCGAACCCCGGAGTGGGTACGGTCTGCTGGTGCCCACACCCCGTCTCACGTTCGCGCACCTGTGCGCCGCGCTCACCGCGGCCCTGCCGGTACTGCTCGCCGCCCCGGCGGGCGCGGCCCCGGGGCAGCCGCCCCCGTCGGTCGCGGTCGGCGGCGAGCGGCTCGGGCTCCCCGGGGTGCAGGTCGCCCCGCTGGCGGGCGCGCCGGCGCTGCCCGGCGACCTCACCGGCCAGTCCTGGATAGTCTCCGACGCGGCGTCAGGAGAGGTGCTGGCGGCCAGCAACCCGCACCTGCGGCTGCCCCCGGCGAGCACCCTGAAGATCCTCTTCGCGGACACCGTGCTGCCCAAGTTCGACCGCAACGCGGTGCACCGGGTGGCCGACGAGGAGATCCAGGGGATCGGCCCCGGCAGCAGCCTGGTCGGCATCAAGGAGAACCTGGACTACCGGGTCGAGGACCTGTGGCGCGGGGTGTTCCTGAGCTCCGGCAACGACGCGGTGCACGTCCTGGCGCACATGAACGGCGGCGTCCAGCAGACCGTCGCCGAGATGCAGGCGCGCGCCGACGCGCTCCAGGCGCGGGACACCAAGGTGGTCTCGCCGGACGGCTACGACATGGACGGCCAGGTCTCCTCGGCCTACGACCTGTCGCTGTTCGCCCGGGCCGGCCTGCGCAACGCGGACTTCCGGACGTACTGCGCCACCCGGGACGCGATGTTCCCGGGCGCCGTCGACCGGAACACCGGCCAGCGCGGCAGCTTCGGGATCGCCAACACCGACCGGCTGCTGGGCAAGTACCCGGGCCTGATCGGGGTGAAGAACGGCACCACCACCAACGCCGGCTCGACCTTCGTCGGCGCCGCCGAGCGCGACGGCCGCACCCTGCTGGTGACGGTGATGCACCCGGCCAACTACCAGAAGGTGTACGACGAGACGGCCGCCCTGCTGGACTGGGGCTTCGCCGCGGCCGGCAAGGTCCAGCCGGTCGGCCGGCTGGTCGACGAGCTCCCGCCCGGCAGCACCGGGCCCGCCGGCCAGGCCGGCGGCACCGACGGCACGC
>NZ_JBEXJK010000615.1:0-3314 GCF_040609095.1 Kitasatospora sp. NPDC004799 | reverse complement strand
GCTGCCGCGCACCGCCGAGCTGGTGGTGGCCGTCCTCGCCGTCCTCAAGACCGGCGCGGCCTACCTGCCGCTCGACCCCGGGCTGCCCGCCGGCCGCCGCGCCGAACTGCTGCGCGACGCCGCCCCGGTGGCCCTGGTGACCCTGGAGGAGCCGGCCGGCGTCGAGGTCCCCGTCCCCGTCCTGGCCCTGGCCGACCCCGGGGTGCGCGCCGACCTGGCCCGGCGCCCGGCCGGACGGCTCGGGCGCGGACACCGCCCGCTGCCCGACAGCCCCGCCTACGCCATCTTCACCTCCGGCTCCACCGGCCGCCCCAAGGGCGTCGTGGTGCCGCACGCCAACGTGGTGCGGCTGTTCGACGCCACCAGGGAGCTGTTCGGCTTCGGCGCCGAGGACGTCTGGACGCTCTTCCACTCCTACACCTTCGACTTCTCGGTCTGGGAGCTCTGGGGCCCGCTGCTGCACGGCGGCCGGCTCGTGGTGGTGCCCGAGGACACCGCCCGCTCCCCGGAGGACTTCCTGCGGCTGCTCGCCGACGAGCGGGTCACCGTCCTCAACCAGACCCCGTCCGCGTTCCACCAGCTCTCCCGCGCCGACGCCCAACTCCCGGACGTATCCCGCCGGTTGGCGCTGCGCACGGTGGTCTTCGGCGGCGAGGCGCTGGACGTCACCCGGCTCGCCGACTGGTACCGGCGCCACCCCGAGGACGCGCCGCGCCTGGTGAACATGTACGGCATCACCGAGACCACCGTCCACGTCACCCACCAGCCGCTGGACCAGGCGACCGCCACCGCCGGCGGCCCCGGCCCGATCGGCACCGGCCTCGCCGACCTGCGGCTCTACCTGCTCGACGGCGACCTCGCCCCGGTGCCGCCGGGCGCGGTCGGCGAACTGTACGTGGCGGGCGAGGGCCTGGCCCGCGGCTACCTCAACCGGCCCGGCCTGACCGCCACCCGCTTCCTCGCCGACCCGTTCGGTGCCCCCGGCACCCGGATGTACCGCACCGGCGACAAGGCCCGCCGGCAGGTCGACGGCACCCTGCGCTACCTGGGCCGCGCGGACGACCAGGTCAAGATCCGCGGCTACCGGATCGAACCCGGCGAGATCGAGGCCGCCCTGCAGACCCACCCGGGCGTGGGCCTGGCCACCGTCGGCGTCCACCAGGACGCCACCGGCACCCGCCGGCTGGTCGCCCACGTGGTCGGCGAAGGCCCGGCGCAGCCGCCGTCCGCCGCCGAGCTGCGCGCTCACCTCGAACGGCTGCTGCCCGCCTACCTGGTGCCCGCCGCCTACGTCCCGCTGGCCGCCCTGCCGCTCACCCCCAACGGCAAGCTCGACCGGCGGGCCCTGCCCGACCCCGGGGCCGCCCAGGCGGCGGTGGGCCCGGGCCGGGCCCCGGAGACCGAGCTCGAACGCCGGATCGCCCGGATCTGGGCGGACGTCCTCGGCCTGGACGAGGTCGGCGCCGAGGACAACTTCTTCCTGCTCGGCGGCGACTCCGTGCTCAGCATGCAGGTGGTCTCCCGGCTGCGCCGGGACGGCCTGCAGCTGGCCACCCGGGACCTGTTCAGCCACCAGACCGTGGCCCGGCTGGCCACCGTCGTCCGCACCGCCGAGGAGCGCGCCGACGACGGCCCGGTGACCGGGGACGTGCCGCTCACCCCGATCCAGGAGTGGTTCCTGACCACCCCGCGCGCCGCCCACCACCACTTCAACCAGGCCACCCTGCTCGAACTCGCCGCCGACCCCGACCCGGAGGCGCTGCGCGCCGCCCTCGGCGCCCTGCTGGAGCACCACGACGCCCTGCGGATGCGCTTCACCCAGGACGCGGACGGCTGGCACCAGTTCAACCCGCCGCCCGCCCCCGCCGAGGACCTGCTGCTCCGCTACGACCTGAGCGGCCAGGCCGCCGAGGCCGCCGACGAGGCCATGGCCAAGGCCGCCGACGAGCTGCACGCCGGCTTCGACCTGGCCCGCGGCCCGCTGCTGCGCGCCGCCCTGTTCACCGGCCACCCCGAGCACCCGGCCCTGCTGCTCCTGGTCGCCCACCACCTGGTCGTCGACGCCGTCTCCTGGCGGGTGCTGCGCGACGACCTGGAGCGCGCCCACCGGCAGGCCGTCCGGGGTGAGGCGGTCACCCTGGGGGAGCGCGGCACCTCCTTCCGGGACTGGGCGCACCGGCTCGCCGGCCACGTCGCCGAGGGCGGGCTGGACCACGAACTCCCCTACTGGGAGCAGGCGGTGGGCGCCCGCGCGGCCCTTCCCGGCGGCGCCGGCGGCTCCGGCGGCACCGACCGCGACGGCGAGCGCGCGGCCGTCACCGTCGAACTCGACGAGGCGGACACCGAGGCCCTGCTGCGCGCCGCCCCCGCCGCCTACCCACCCGGGTCAACGACGTGCTGCTGGCCGCCCTCGCCCTGGCCCTGGCCCGCTGGAGCGGCCACGAGCGGATCGGCCTGGACCTGGAGGGGCACGGCCGGGAGGACCTGCTGGAGGGCGTCGACCTCTCCCGTACGGTCGGCTGGTTCACCACCGTGTACCCCGTCACCTTCGACGTCCCCGACCCCGCCGACCTCGGCCCGGACCGCGACTGGCGCGCCCTGGTCAAGTCCGTCCGCCGGCAGCTGCGCGCGGTGCCCGGCAACGGCCTGGGCTTCGGCGCCCTGCGCACCTTCGGCCCGCCCGAGGTCTGCGAGCGCCTGGCCGCCGGCGGACACGGCCAGGTGGTCTTCAACTACCTCGGCCAGTGGGACGCCCGGCCCCCGGCCGTCGGCGACGGCCTGGTCCGCGCCGAACTCGGCTCCTTCGGCCAGGACCACGACCCCCGGGACGGCGGCTCCCACCCGCTGGAGGTGGTCGGCGCGGCCCACCACGGCCGCCTCGCCTTCACCTGGCACCACCGGCCCGCCGCCCACCCCACCGAGGCCGTCCGCCGGGCCGCCGAGGAGTTCGCCGCCGCCCTGCGGCAGATCGCCCGGCACGCCCGGGGAAGCCACTGACCGTACCCACCCACCCGATTTCCCAGCGACGACAGAGGAGCACGAGATGGACGAGAACACCCGCTACCAGGTGCTGCGCAACGACGAGGAGCAGTACTCCCTCTGGCCCGCCGACCTGGAGGTACCGGCCGGCTGGCAGCCCGTCGGCACCGAGGGCACCGAGGCCGAGTGCACCGCCTACGTCGACGAGGTCTGGACCGACATGCGCCCGAAGAGCCTGCGCGAGCTCGATGACGCGCTTGCGCATCTGGTCGACGATGGCCTGGTCGTGGGTGGCCATCAGCACCGTGGTGCCGGTGCGGTTGATGCGGTCGAGC
>NZ_JBEXJK010000614.1:0-3325 GCF_040609095.1 Kitasatospora sp. NPDC004799 | reverse complement strand
GGGAGCGTGCCGGGCCGCCGGGTTTCCCGCGTCAGTCCGACAGGTTGACCGGGCGGTAGGCGTGGTAGCCGTCGCCGGACTTGAGGCCGTAGTCGTGCGAGGTGTGCCGGGTGCCGACGCTCCCGGCCTGCTCGTAGGACCTGTACGACGTGTGGCCGCTGTTCCAGCCGTCGAAGATGACGACGTGCCGCTGCCGCGGGTCGTCGCTGTTCGCCTTGATGACCAGGTCGCCCTGGCGCAGCTCGGACATCCTGATCGGCTTGGTCCAGCCGCCGTTCTTCAGCTTGACGGTGTTCGGGCCCGACTTGGGCAGGCCCAGCGCCATCGAGGCGTAGCCGGAGCAGTCCTGGCGGTAGCCGTCCTTCCAGACCTTCTGCCGGCTGTACGGGACGGGCCGGCCCCCGTTGGCGGTCAGCCAGACCTTGGCGCGGCGGATCTCCTCGGCGCGGGTGATCTTCGGGGCGCCGGCCCGCTGGTCCTGCTCCTGGACGAGGGCGGTGTCCCCGGCGGGCGCGGTGGCGGTGGCGGCGACGGCGGGCGCGGTGGCGGTGGCGGCGACGGCGGGCGCGGAGAGGGTGAGCGAGCCGAGCAGCGCGGCGGCGGCGAGGGCGGGGACGCTCCAGCGGCGGATGCGGATCATGAGCGGGTGTTCCTTTCCGGGGGTCGTGCCCTGACGGGTCATGCGTGACGGGCCGTCCCGTGGTGAGCGGTCCGGTGGTCCGCCGGTCCGGCGGGTGGTCCGGTGGTGCGGTACGAGCGTGGCCCGCCGGGCGCCGGGGGCGGTACGGGTTGCCTGGTGTCGCCCGGTGCGGACACCTCGACAACCGCTGCGACCTGCGCTCGCGTCGTCCTCCGCCCTCGCGTGTACCCCCGGACGGGACGGCCGGACGCCCTCCCGTGACCGCCGCGGCCCGGCCTCGTTGAACGGTCGGGGCGCGATCGGAGCGGGGGCTGCGGGTGGGCGCGGAGGGCGGACGGGGCGTGCGGGGCACGCAGGACGGGCAGGACGGGCAGAGCGGGCGGGGCACGGAGGGCGGGCCGCCGCGGGTGCCGGAGCAGGGCGCGCCGCCGGACGGGCCCGGCCGGGTGCCGGCGGAGGGCTTCGCGGCGGCGCTGCGCGAGTGGCGGCGGGTGCGGGGCCTCTCGCAGTCCGGCCTGGCCCGCCGGGTGCACTACGACAAGAGCCACATCAGCAAGGTGGAGAACGGCGAGAAGCCGCCCACCGCCGCCTTCGCCCGGGCCTGCGACCAGGAGCTGCGGGCCGGCGGCGAGCTGGTGGAGCTGGCGACCCGCGGCCAGTGCCCCTACCCGGGGCTCGCCTCCTTCCGGGCCGAGGACGAGCGCTGGTTCCACGGCCGCGAGCGGGCCCGCGCCGAACTGCTCGGCCTGCTCGGCGAACGGCTGGCCGACCGCGGCGGGCCGGTCGTGGTGGTGGGGCCCTCCGGGGCCGGGAAGTCCTCGCTGCTGCGGGCCGGGCTGCTGCCGGCGCTGCGGCGCGGCGCGCTGCCGGGCCTGGGCCCCGCGCGGGCCGCGCTGCTGTCCCCCGGCGCCGTGCCGCTGGAGCGGCTGGCGGCGCTGGCCGGGGACCGCAGCCCGGTGTGGGTCGTCGACCAGGCCGAGGAGCTGTTCACCCTGTGCCCGGACGCCGACGAGCGGCGGGCCTTCCTGGACCGGCTCTGCGCGCAGGCCGGGCCGGACGGCACCCGGCTGGTCGTCCTGGGCGTACGGGCGGACGCGTACGGGCACTGCCTGGCGCACGAGGGCCTGCTGCGGGCGGTGCGGCGCGGGCAGCTGGCGCTCGGCCCGATGAGCGCGGCGGAGCTGAGCGAGGCGATCACCGCCCCGGCCCGTACCGCCCGGCTCGACCTGGAGGCGGGCCTGCTGGAGCTGCTGCTGGCCGACCTGGGCCTGGACGGCGGCCCCGGGGACCGCGCCTACGACCCCGGCGCGCTGCCGCTGCTCGCGCACACCCTGCGCGCGGTGTGGCAGCAGCGCACCGGACGCTCCCTCACCCTGGCCGACTACCGGGCGATCGGCGGGCTGCGCGGCTCGGTGGCGCTGACCGCCGAGCGGGCCTGGTCGCGGCTGGACGAGCCGGCCCGGGCCACCGCCCGCCGGGTGCTGCTGCGGCTGGTCCACCTCGGGCCGGACGGCCAGGTCTCGCGAAAGCGCGCCGAGCGCGCGCAGCTGGCGGCCGCCGACCCGGACGGCTCGCGCCTGGACCACGTCCTGGCCTCGTTCGCCGCCGACCGGCTGATCACCCTGGACGCCACCGGGGTGACGCTCTCCCACGAGGCCCTGCTGCGCGCCTGGCCCCGGCTGCGCGGCTGGATCGAGGAGGGCCGCACCGGGCTGCGGCTGCACCAGCAGCTCGCCCAGGACGCCGAGCACTGGGCCGCCTCGGGGCGCGAGGCCGCGCTGCTCTACCGGGGCAGCCGGCTGGAGCTCGCCCGCCAGTGGGCGGCGCCGTGCGGCGGGCCGGGCGGGGCGCACCAGGAGGACCGGGAGGACGGGGCTCTTCGGGAGGACCGGGAGGACGGGGCTCTTCGGGAGGACCGGGAGGACGGGCCCGGCGCCGTCCTCGCCCCCGTCGAGCGGGAGTTCCTGGCCGCGGCCGCCGCCCGGCAGCGCCAGGAGCGGCGCGCCGAGCGGCGCCGGCTGCGCGCCCGGCGGCAGGCGGCCGGCGCGCTGGCGCTGCTGCTGGTGGCGTCGCTGCTGACCGGCGCCCTGCTGTGGCAGGAGCGCGACCGCGCGACCACCGCCGAGCGCGGCCGCACGGCGCTGGTGCTGCTCACCGACGCCCGCCGCAACGCCGCCCGCGACCCGTACGCGGCGCTCGCCCAGTCGCTGGAGGCGCGGCGGGTCACCCGCGCGGGCGTCCCGGAGCTGCGGCGCAGCGCCGACGACGCCGTCCTGAGCACCCAGTCCGGGTACCTGGCCGGGCGGATCCCGGGCTTCCCGTGGGGGGTCAACGCGCTGGCGCTGAGCCCGGACCGGCGGCTGGTGGCCACCGGGGACTCGCAGGGGCGGGTGGCGCTGTGGGACACCGCGACCACGGCGCTGGTGGCCGAGCTGCAGGGGTACGTGAAGCACCCCGTGCAGGACGTGGAGTTCAGCCCGGACGGGGCGCTGCTGGCCGCCACGCTCACCCGCGACCCGCAGCGGCGGGTGCTGCTGTGGCGGGTGGCGGACCGGCGGATGCTGCCCTCCCCGGTGATGCCGCCGAGCCCGGACGGGCGCTCGGCGGTCGCCAAGCGGGTGGCGTTCAGCGCGGACGGCGCGCTGCTCGCGGCGGGCAGCGGGGACCCGGACCTGCCGGGGCGGG
>NZ_JBEXJK010000613.1:0-3339 GCF_040609095.1 Kitasatospora sp. NPDC004799 | reverse complement strand
GCCGACGAAATGACGCGCCGTTGTGCAGGCCGCCCCGCGTCACCGGACGCGGGGCGGCCCTTTCGCGGGACGGGCGCTACGCGCCGCTGTCGGCCTCGAAGCGGATCACGACCGCCTTGGAGGTCGGGGTGTTGCTGACGTCGGCGGTGGAGTCGAGCGGTACCAGGACGTTGGTCTCCGGGTAGTAGGCCGCCGCGCCGCCGCGGGCGACGGGGTAGTGGACGACCCGGAAGTGCGGGGCCCGGCGCTCCACGCCGTCGCTCCACTCGCCGACCAGGTCGACGTACCGGCCGTCGGCGAGCCCGAGCTCCTCGGCGTCCGCGGGGTTGACCAGCACCACCCGGCGGCCGCCCTTGATCCCGCGGTAGCGGTCGTCCAGGCCGTAGATCGTGGTGTTGTACTGGTCGTGCGAGCGCAGGGTCTGCAGCAGCAGCCGGCCCGGCGGGACCTCCGGGGCGGTCAGCGGGTTGACGGTGAAGTTGGCCTTCCCGGTCGCGGTCGGGAAGGTGCGGGTGTCCCGGGGGCCGTGCGGCAGGGTGAAGCCGCCGGGGCGGCGGACCTTCTCGTTGTAGTCCTCGAAGCCCGGGACGACCCGGGCGATGCGGTCCCGCAGGGTGTCGTAGTCGGCGGCGAAGTCCTCCCACGGCACGGTGTCCCGCGGCCCGAGCACGGTGCGGGCGAGCCGGCAGACGATCGCGGTCTCGGAGAGCAGCCCGGGCGCGGGCGGGCGCAGGCCACCGCGCGAGGCGTGCACCTGGCCCATCGAGTCCTCGACGCTGACGAACTGGGCGCCGCGCGCGGTGACGTCCCGGTCGGTGCGGCCCAGGGTCGGCAGGATCAGGGCGCGGGCGCCGGTGACCACGTGCGAGCGGTTGAGCTTGGTGGAGACGTGGACGGTCAGCCGGCAGCGGCGCATCGCGGCCTCGGTCACCTCGGTGTCCGGGGTGGCCGCGACGAAGTTGCCGCCCATCGCGAAGAAGACGCCGACCTTCCCGTCGCGCATCGCCCGGATGGTGTCCACCGAGTCGAGGCCGTGCTCGCGCGGCGGCTCGAAGCCGAACTCCTCGCCCAGGGCGTCCAGGAAGGCGGTGGTGGGGCGCTCGAAGATGCCCATCGTCCGGTCGCCCTGGACGTTGCTGTGGCCGCGCACCGGGCAGACGCCGGCGCCCGGGCGGCCGACGTTGCCGCGCAGCAGCAGGAAGTTGACCACCTCGCGGATGGTCGGCACGGCGTGCTTGTGCTGGGTGAGGCCCATCGCCCAGCAGACGATGATCTTCTCGGAGGCCAGCACCAGCCGGGCGAGCTCCTCGATCTGCTCCCAGGGCAGGCCGGTCGCGGCGAGCACCTCGGCCCGGTCGGTGCCGAGCGCCTGGGCCTCGAACTCCTCGAAGCCGTGGCAGTGTTCGGCGACGAACGCGCGGTCCACGCCGTCCCGCTCCAGCACGATCCGGTTCAGCGCGCGGAACAGCGCGAGGTCGCCGCCGAGCCGGATCTGCAGGAAGAGGTCGGTCAGCTTGGTGCCGTGGCCGACCAGGCCGCGCGCCTGCTGGGGGTTCTTGAACCGCTCCAGGCCGGCCTCCGGCAGCGGGTTGACGCTGACGATCGTGGCGCCGGCCCGCTTGGCGCGCTCCAGCGCGGAGAGCATCCGGGGGTGGTTGGTGCCCGGGTTCTGGCCGGCCACGATGATCAGGTCGGCCTGGTAGAGGTCCTTCAGGCCGACGCTGCCCTTGCCGACGCCGAGCGTCTCGGTGAGCGCCGAGCCGGAGGACTCGTGGCACATGTTGGAGCAGTCCGGCAGGTTGTTGGTGCCGAGCCGGCGGGCGAACAACTGGTACGCGAAGGCGGCCTCGTTGCTGGTCCGGCCGGAGGTGTAGAAGGCGGCGCCGTCCGGGGTGTCCAGGGCCTTCAGCTCCTCGGCGACCAGCGCGAAGGCGTCGTCCCAGGAGACCGGCGTGTAGTGGGTGGCGCCCTCGTCGAGCAGCATCGGCTGGGTGAGCCGGCCCTGCTGGCCCAGCCAGTAGCCGGAGCGCTCGGCCAGCTCGGCGACCGGGTGGGCGGCGAAGAACTCGGCGCGGATCCGGCGTTCGGTGGCCTCCTCGGCGACGGCCTTGGCGCCGTTCTCGCAGAACTCGGCGGTGTGCGGCTTGTCCGGCTCCGGCCAGGCGCAGCCGGGGCAGTCGAAGCCGTTCTGCTGGTTGACCTTGAGCAGGGTGGCCAGGGTGCGGCGGGCGCCCATCTGCTCGGCGGCCATCCGCAGGCTGTGGCCGACGGCGGGCAGCCCGGCGGCCGCGTGCTGGGGCGCGGACACCTCGGGGGCGTCCTGCGCCGGATCGCTCTGCGGGGCCTGCTTGGCCATGGCCGCTCTCCTCGGGCTCTGCTGGTCGGGGCCGCCGCACCGGCGCGGGACCCACCGCCCATCCTTCCACCTGCTCCGCGGCAGGGGGAGGGCCGTCTCCGCGCCGGGCGGCCGGGCGTCGGTAGAGTCTGGGCGTCATGGCGGGAGGGGAGGGCGCGTGCGAGTCGGGGACGTCCTGGACGGCCGGTACGAGCTGGTGGAGAAGCTCGGGCAGGGCGGGTTCGGGGTGGTGTGGCGGGCCCAGGACACCCGGATGGGGCGGCCGGTGGCGGTCAAGGTCATCGGGCACCACGGCGGTGACCGGGCGAAGGCCGCGCTGCGGTTCGTCCGGGAGGCCGGTGCGGCCGGCAACCTCTCGCACCCGAACATCGTCACGGTGCACGACCTCGGCCAGTGCGAGCTCGGCGGCGAGGAGGTCACCTACCTGGTGATGGAGCTGCTCACCGGGCGGACCCTCACCGAGGTGCTGCGGGCGGGGGTGCCCGAGCCCGCGCTCAGCCTGCGCTGGGGGCGGCAGATCAGCGGCGCGCTGGCGGCCGCGCACGACGCGGGCATGGTGCACCGGGACATCAAGCCGGACAACGTGATGATCACCGACGCCGGGCACCCGAAGGTGCTGGACTTCGGCATCGCCCAACTGGACACCGGCGCGGGCGGGTTGACCACCACCGGGACGATCGTCGGCAGCCCGGCGTACATGGCGCCGGAGCGCTGGACCGGCGGCTGGGTGGACGGGCGGGCCGACCTCTACGCGCTGGGCTGCGTGCTGGTCGAACTCTTCACCGGGGCGCGGCCGTTCGGCGGGGACTCGACCCCGGTGCTGATGTACCAGCACCTCAACGAGCCGCCCGCGCCGCTGGACCCGGCGCAGTTCGGGCTGCCGCCGCAGGTGGCCGGGCTGGTCGCGGAGCTGCTGGCGAAGGACCCGGCGGACCGGCCGGCCGACGCCCGGACGGTCGAGCGGCGGCTCGCCGAGCTGGCCG
>NZ_JBEXJK010000612.1:0-3358 GCF_040609095.1 Kitasatospora sp. NPDC004799 | reverse complement strand
GTCCGCCTGGTCGTCCGCGATCAGGATCCGAACCGGCCCTGTGCCGCTGCCCGACCGCCCGCGCCGTGCCCGCGCTCCGCCGCTCTGCCTCCCGCGCCGCCCCGCGCGGCGCGTCCCGCTCCCCGACCACCTCGTGCGGCCCCGGCCACCCCGTGCGGCCCCGGGCACCCCGCGCGGCCCCGGGCCGTCGCCGGGTCACGTCGGCCGTCGCGCGTCCCGCTACCTGACCGCCGACCGTCGCGGAGTCCGCTACCCGACCGCCCGGGCCGCCGCGCGTCCCGCCGTACGGCCGGAGAACAGGCAGCCGCCCAGGAACGTCCCCTCCAGCGAGCGGTACCCGTGCACGCCCCCGCCGCCGAACCCGGCCGCCTCGCCGGCCGCGTACACCCCCGGCAGCACCTCGCCGTCCGGCCGCAGTACCCGGGAGGACAGGTCGGTCTCCAGCCCGCCCAGCGACTTGCGGGTCAGGATGTTCAGCCGGACGGCGATCAGCGGGGCGGCCGCCGGGTCGAGGATGCGGTGCGGGGCGGCGGTGCGGATCAGCCGGTCGCCGAGGTGGCGGCGGGCGCCGTGGATCGCGGTGACCTGGAGGTCCTTGGAGAACGGGTTGGCCAGCTGCCGGTCGCGGTCCTCGACGGTGCGGCGCAGCCCGTCCGGGTCGATCAGCGCCTCGCCGGCCTTGGCGTTCATGCCGCGGGCGAGGTCGGCGAGGTTGCCGGCGACCACGAAGTCCCGCCCGTGCCGCAGGTGGTCCCGGACCGGCCCGGGGGCGCCGGGCAGCGCCCGTCCGAGCACGCCGCGCACCGACTTGCCGGTCAGGTCGGGGTTCTGCTCGGAGCCGGAGAGGGTGAACTCCTTCTCGATGATGCGCTGGTTGAGCACGAACCAGGTGTACGCGTACCCGGTGGTCATGATGTGTTCGAGCGTCCCGAGGGTGTCGAAGCCGGGGAACAGCGGGACGGGCAGCCGCCGGCCGCAGGCGTCCAGCCAGAGCGAGGAGGGGCCGGGCAGGATGCGGATGCCGTGCCGGGCCCAGATCGGGTCCCAGTTCTCGATGCCCTCGGTGTAGTGCCACATCCGGTCGCCGTTGACCAGGCTGGCCCCGGCCCGGCCGGCGACCTCCAGCATCAGCCCGTCCACGTGCGCGGGCACGCCGGAGAGCATCCTGGCGGGCGGGGTGCCGAGCCGGGCCGGCCAGGCCTTGCGGACCAGGTCGTGGTTGCCGCCGATGCCGCCGGAGGTGACGACCACGGCCTGGGCGCGCAGTTCGAAGCCCCCGGCGACCTCGCGCGAGCTGGCCTCGCCCCGGCCCACCGGGCTCGGCACCAGCACCTCGCCGGTGACGGTGTCGACGGCGCCCGCGGTGGCGGACAGCCCGGTGACCCGGTGCCGGAAGCGCAGGTCCACCAGTCCGCGCGCGGCGGCCGCGCGGACCCGCCGGACGAAGGGCGCCAGCAGGCCCGGCCCGGTGCCCCAGGTGATGTGGAAGCGCGGCACCGAGTTGCCGGGCCCGTCGGCGAGGAACCCGCCGCGCTCGGCCCAGCCGACCACCGGGAAGAACCGCACGCCCAGGCCGTGCAGCCAGGAGCGCTTCTCACCGGCCGCGAAGTCCACGTACGCCTCGGCCCAGCGGCGCGGCCAGGCGTCCTCGGGCCGGTCGAAGCCCGCCGTGCCGAGCCAGTCCTGCCAGGCGAGGGCGTGCGAGTCGCGGATCCGCATCCGGCGCTGCTCGGGCGAGTCGACCAGGAAGAGGCCGCCGAAGGACCAGTGCGCCTGGCCGCCGAGACCGGCCGCGGGCTCCTGGTCGAGCAGGATCACCCGCCGTCCGGCGTCGGCGAGTTCGGCGGTGGCGGCGAGGCCCGCGAGGCCCGCTCCGATGACGATGACGTCGGCGTCCAGGGCCATGCGCAGTCCTCCGTCGCGGCTCGCGGTGGCGGCGCGCCCGGGACGCGCCGCGGCTGTGCGCCCGATACTGCGGCCCGCGGTGACGTCCGGTCAACCGGCCGGTAACAACCACCGGCGTGAATTCCGCTCCGGGCCGTTTCGGAAATGCCGTCGCCGCCCGGGCGATACCGGTGGAGCGGAACCGCGGGGAAACCGCGGGGGGAAACCGCGGGGAAATCATGGCGGGAACCGTGAGGGGAACCCTGGGGGGAAATTCGATACCCGGTGGAGCGAAATGCGAAATGCCGCCGGGGCCGTCTGACGGAATGTCGACGATTTCCGCGCGAACCGTGGACGCCCGGGAAACCTGGCGGTAACTTACCTGCGAGTAGCTGTGGCCCGGCTCGGCACGACCCCCACCCGTCGTTCTCTCTCCCCCAGGAGGAACCGTGCTCCGCCCTGCCCGGAAATCCCGGCACCTCCGGAATTCCACCGCGCTCGCCGCCGTGGCCCTCGGCGCCGCGCTCGCGCTCACCTCCACCACCGCCCAGGCCGCCGCTCCGGCGCCGAAGCACTACGTGGCGCTCGGCGACTCCTACGCCGCCGGCGCCGGCGTGCCGAGCCAGTCGGCCGGCCTGTGCCTGCGCTCCGACCGCAACTACGGCCACCTGGTCGCCGCCGCCCTCAAGGCCGGCACGTACCGCGACGTCACCTGCTCCGCGGCCAAGATCAAGGCGATGACCCAGCCCCAGTACGACGCGTTCATCCGGGTCAACGACCCGCAGCTGGACGCGGTGACCGCCGACACCGACCTGGTCACCCTCGGAATCGGCGGCAACGACCTCGCGGCCAGCGACCTCGGCCTCGGCGAGCTGGTCGCCACCTGCATCGCCGGCGCCGTCGTCAACCCGTTCGGCACGCCCTGCAAGGACGTCTACCACCACGGCTACTGGGACTGGAGCACCATGTCCTGGCAGTACGGCACCGACGACCTGGCCGAGCGGATCCGCACCACCATCGCCCCGCAGCTGGCCGACACCCTCCGGCGCATCCACGCCAAGGCGCCCGGGGCCAGGGTGCTGCTGGTCGGCTACCCGTCCGTGCTGCCCGCCGACGGCTCGACCTGCGTCCTGCGCCAGCCGGTGACCCCGGGCGACGTCGAGTACATGCACGGGGTGCTGAACACGCTGAACGCCGCCCTGAAGTCCACCGCGGCCGCGAACGGCGCGACCTACGTGGACACCGCGACGCCGACCCTCGGGCACGACGTCTGCTCGGACGACCGCTGGATCGAGGGCGCGCTGCCCGGCTCGCCCGCCGTACCGTTCCACCCGAACGCGACCGGCGAGCAGGTGATGGCGCAGGCGGTGCTTGCCGCGCTGAAGTAGCCCCGGCCCGCGCCCGGCCCTCGCCCGGCCGGGGCGCCCCGGGAAGCCCGAGGGGCCGGTGACCCCACCCGGGAACCCGCCCCACC
>NZ_JBEXJK010000611.1:0-3374 GCF_040609095.1 Kitasatospora sp. NPDC004799 | reverse complement strand
GGGATCGAGCCGGACACCGCGGTCGACGCCGCCGAGGCCGGCACCGGGCTGTTCGCCGCGCTGGCCGGCGCGGGCTACGCGGCGTACGGCGGCAAGCAGACCGACCGGGACATGGCCGGACAGTCGCTGGCCGCCGACACGCTGATCTCCGCGGAGCTGGGCACCCGCGAGGGCATCCAGGTGCCGGGCGCCGGGGGGACGAACCCGGACGTCCCGCCGCCGCCCACCCCCGTCGCCACCGAACCGGCGGCCGTCCCGAGTGCCACCGGCACGCCGACCGCGACCGCCCCGGCCTCCCCGACGGCTCCGGCCACCGCGAGCCCGACGGCCGTCCCCACTCCCACGGCCGCCACGTCCGCCACGGTCAAGGCGACCCCGAGCGCCACCCGGAGCGCCACCGCCGCCCCGACCGCCAAGCGGGCCGCCGCGGGGCCGCCGCCGGGCGGGGGCGCGTCGCCCTCGTACGCCCAGCAGGTCGTGGACCTGGTCAACGTCGAGCGCTCCAAGGCCGGCTGCGGGCCGGTCAGCGCCGAGCCCCGGCTGGCGAGCGCCGCCCAGTCGCACAGCGACGACATGGCCGACCGCAACTACTTCGACCACGCCAGCCCCGAGGGCAACCACGCCGACCACCGGATCGAGGCGGCCGGCTACAGCTGGAGCACCTGGGGCGAGAACATCGCCCGGGGCCAGAAGGACCCGGCCGCGGTGATGGACTCCTGGATGAACAGCCCCGGCCACCGGGCCAACATCCTGAACTGCTCGTTCAAGCAGCTCGGCGTGGGCGTGCGGACCGGCGCCAACGGCCCGTGGTGGACCCAGGTGTTCGCCGCCCCGGCGTGAACCGGCCCTGAACCGGCCCTGAGCCAGCCCTGGGCCGGCCGTGAACCGGCCGCTCTCCCGGCCCGGTCTGACGCCCAGACCGGGCCGACCGGTCCGGGCCGATTTTCCGATTCCGTGCACATTGTTGTTATCTGATCACTCCCCACGGGTCTCCGAGGAGGCAGCGGCGGACGGAAACACGGCAAGACGGAGTGCGGACCATGAACGCTGAGGTGCAGAACAGGACCGGGACCACCCTGGTGCTCGCGGCGCAGGCAGGTGATCGGCAGGCCCGGGAGGCGCTGGTCGCCGCCTGGCTGCCGCTCGTCTACAACGTGGCCGGCCGCGCCCTCGGCGGCCATGCCGACGTGGACGACGTCGCGCAGGAGACCATGATCCGGGCCCTGGACGGCCTGGACGGGCTCCGCGAACCCGAATCCTTCCGGTCCTGGCTGGTCGCCATCACCATGAACCAGGTGCGCCGTCGACACGCCGCCGGTCAGCAGCAGCCGACCGTCGGCGGCCTGGACGAGACCTGGGAGGTCGCCGACCCCCGGGCCGACTTCACCGATCTCACCATCCTGCGCCTCGGCCTGTCCGGCCAGCGCCGCGAGGTGGCCGAGGCCACCCGCTGGCTGGACCCCGACGACCGCGAGCTGCTCGCCCTCTGGTGGCTGGAGGCCGCGGGCGAACTGACCCGCGCCGAACTCGCCGAGGCCCTCGACCTGAGCCCGCAACACACCGCCGTGCGGGTGCAGCGGATGAAGAAGCAGCTCGAAGCGGGCCGCGTTGTCGTCCGCGCGCTCGGCGCCTACCCGCGCTGCCCCGGACTGACCGAGCTCACCGCGGGCTTCGACGGCACCCCGAACTCGGTCTGGCGCAAGCGCATCGCCCGCCACATCCGTGACTGCGCCGACTGCGGCGGCCTCGGCCGGGACCTGTTCCCGGCCGAAGGGCTGCTGGCCGGCCTCGCCCTGGTGCCGATCCCGCTGGACTCGCCCGTGCTGCTGCACTTCCAGCACACCGCGGCCACCGTCGCCTCCTCGGCCGCCGCCACCGGAGCGGGCTCCGGTACGGGAGCCGGAGCGGGTGCCGGAGCCCATTCCGGTTCCGGCGCGCACGCAGGCGCGCACGCAGGTGGGGGAGGGCACGGCGGCTGGGCCGGGACCGCGGCCCGCAAGGCCGTCCTGGCGAGCGGCGCGGCCGCGGCCGTCGCCGTGACCACCCTCGCCCTGGTCTGGCCGCAGGCCGGTGAGCCGCCGCAGACGACGGCACCCGAGCCCACCGCACCGGCCGCGGCCCAGGACACCCCGGCGGCCGCCGCCGCACCCGCTGCCGTCACGCCCACGCCCGTGCCGACCCCGATACCCGCGGAGAGCCCGACGCCGTCGGCGACGCCCACACCGACGCCGATCGCGACCCGCACCACCACCGCGACCCCGCAGCCCAACCCGGAACGCCAGCTGGTGGACCTGGTCAACGCCGAACGCGCCAAGGCCGGTTGCGCCCCGCTGCGGATCGACCCCCGGCTGCACGGCTCGGCCCAGAAGCACGCGGACGACATGGCCACCCGCGGCTTCTTCGACCACGTCAACCCGGACGGCGTCCGGACCGAGGCCCGGATCACCGCCGCCGGCTACCGCTGGTCCCAGTGGGGGGAGAACCTCGACCGGGGTCCGACCACCCCGGCCGCCGTCTTCGCCCGCTGGATGGACGGCGGAATCCACCAGTCCAACATGCTCGACTGCGGATTCAAGGACATCGGCGTCGGCTTCGCCACGAACGCGGCCGGCACCCCGTACTGGACCCAGGACCTCGGAGCCCCGCTGTCCTGAACCGCGCCGAGGCCCCCGACGACGGACCGGGGGCTATGCGGGCGTGGCCGCCACCAGGCCGTTCGCCGACCCGGTCACGTAGCCGGTGGCCTCCCCGAGGACACCACCCGCGTCACCGACCTGCCCGGGCACCACGTCCGGGGCGCTGCTCAGCGGACCGGGCAGGCCCTCCTGGCCGCCCACGGCACTGGCGTGCGCACTCGGCGCGGTGAGGGAGGCCACGACACCAACGGCGAGCGAGGCAACGGCAAGCATGCTGCGCTTCTTCATGGCCGGTCCAACGACGCTGCGCCGGAAGGGTTACGGCCCGCCGCGTCCTTCCGCCGCGTCAGGCCCGGTAGGACGTCCGCCCGGTGGCGCCGGAGGAGACCGACCGCACCTCGGGTATGAGCCCGCCGCTGAGCCGCAGGACGTCCGTCCCGCTGCGCGCCGTCACCCCGCCCTCGCCGTCCGGGAAGCCCGCCCGGTACGGCCGGGCCACCAGGCCGGACAGCACGCCGTCGGCCGACTCGACACGCGCCGGCGCGACACCCATCAGATCGACACCCATCACCGAACCCCCGTTCGTTCGTCCTCTCCGATCGTGCTCGGGACGCTGGGGTCCGTCTTCAAACTCGCGTCTGCGGCGCGACGCCGGGGCACGCACCTCGCCGCGTTGTCGTCGGTCGCCAATGCTCCGCAGTGGCTCCCTCCTCCGCCTTGCGATGCACGCACCCCAAC
>NZ_JBEXJK010000610.1:0-3383 GCF_040609095.1 Kitasatospora sp. NPDC004799 | reverse complement strand
TTCCTCCACAAGCCCCCCCCCCTCAACCCCCCCGGGCGCCACCCCCCCAACTCACCCCCCGGGCGGTGGCGGGCGGCCCCCCCCCGCCCCCCCCCCCCACCCGCCGCCCTCGAGAGGCTGTTCCCGATGCTCTACGCCTTCGGCTTCGACCGGCTGGCCGTCCTCGCCGGCGACCTGTACTTCCAGCACCCGAACCCCCCGCTCGGCCAGGAAGGACCGGAGCGCGGAGTCCGGCTGGAGCTGCGCCGCATCAAGGCCGAAGAGCTGCGCGGCTCGGTCTACTCCGCCCGCCCGATCTCCGTCGAGCAGGCGATCTGGCGGGTCGACCTGCTGGAGACGGTGGACCGGGAGCCGGGCAGCTTCGACCGGACGCACTACCACCCGACCTTCCAGGGCTGGGACGAGAGCGCGCGCCGGTTCGACGAGGAGCTGTCCGCGGATCCGCTGGCCTGGCTGGAGAAGAAGCTGCTGGACCTGCCGGGTGTGCTGAGCGAGGCCGGCGTCCCCGCCGACACGGCCGGCCCCGACGACCTCACCGGCATCCGGCTGGCCACGCCGGAGATCCTCGACGCCACCCGGCGCCTCCTGGCCAGGGTGCGCGCCGGCGAGCTCAACCGCCCCCCGGAGGTCCCCGTGCCGGGACTCGTCCGCTCCAGCTGGCTGTGACCGTGCGCACCGAGCCCACGGCGGACGGCGGTGTCCCGGTGGAACGCTGGGGCGCGGACCTCTACGGCGACCCGTGCGCGGGCTGCGGCTACGCCTGGTCGCTGACCCCGCACGAGGCGGTCCGGTTCCTCGGCACCCTCCCCGCCCGCTTCCGCGAGCTGCTCGAGGGATGCACCGGCGACGAGCGCCACCCCGAGCTGTCCTGGGGCGCCACGGCCTACGTCTGCCACGTGGCGGACAACCTGCGGGCCTGGGCCGAGGGGCTCGGGGCCGGCCTGCGGCTGGGCCGGGAGGTGCCGGTGCCCGGCTACGACCCCGACCTCCTCGCGCAGGCCCGCCGCTACCACCGGATCGAGCCGGCCGCCGCGCTGTGGTCGCTGGAGCGAGCGGCGACGGCCTGGACGGAGGCGGTGCTCGCCGCCCTGGAGCGGGACGTCGTGCTGCTCCACGCGGCCAGGGGAGTGCAGCGGGCGCAGGACGTCGCGCGCAACAACGCGCACGACGCCTTCCACCACGTCCGGGACGTCGAACGGATCCTCGCCTTCGACGCCTCGGCTCGGTGAAGTCTCTTCGTCGTCACAGGAGTTGGTGTCGACTGCGCGCGCGCAAGGCCGTCAGCGCCTGCTCCGTGACGGCGCGGACCCGTTGCGCGGCGGCCGGCTCCAGCGGGCTGCGCAGGTGGGCCGAGGCCGGGTCGAAGACCTCCGCCCGCCCGCCCTTGGAGTACCGCCGGCTCTCCTCCTCGAACCCCGGCGGCAGCAGGGCGTCCGGCGCGACGACGAACCAGTCCTCGGTCGCCAGCAGGCAGGCGCTTTTGTCGGCCACCAGGTCCCGGTAGTCCAGCGCGCGCCAGCGCAGCCCCTCGTCGGCCGACAGGAAGCTGTCCACGGTCCGGCGCCAGGTGTCCGCGTAGAACCCGGCGGTGTCCCCGTCGGGACCGCCGGCACCGCAGGCACCGCCGGCACCGTCGCGCGCCGCGAGCCGCCGGGCGGCCCGGCCGTTCTCGGTGTCCCGGCCCCAGGTCGAGGGCGTGGCCATGTTGGAGGCGACCACCTTGTCGGGCTCGCGCCACAGGAACAGCCACGAGGTGGACTCGCTGTCGGCCAGGGCGGTGGTCACCAGGGGCACGGTCCAGCTGGTGATCTTGACGACCGGCTCGCGGCCGGCCGCGGCCGCCGCGTGGCAGGTGTAGTTCAGCAGGGCCGTCAGCAGGGACTCGAACGCCCTGGCCTCGGCCTCGTCCGCGGCCAGGGCGATCGCCCGGGCGGGGACGGTGACGAAGTCCGGTTCCTTGAGGACCATGGTGGTCGTGCGCAGGGTCAGCAGGTTGGCCAGCAGCGTCGACCCGCACCGCGAGGTGTGGGCGATCACCCGCAGGTGGTCGCCGGGCCGCCGGTCGGCGTACGCGTCGACGAAGGCGGAGAAGGCGACGGCCTGCTCGTCACCGGCACCGGCCGCGGCCACGGTGTCGTCGTACCAGACCTCCCGGAAGTCCTGGTGGGCCAGCCTGGTGAGGTGTACGAGGCCGGCGGCCGGGTCGACGCGGGTGGGCAGGTAGCCGGCTTCGGCCAGGCCGGGCAGGTCGGGCACGTCGGGCGCGGTCGGCACGTCGGGTAGGTCGGAACTCCGGGGCACGCCTCTCTCCTTCTCGGACGACGGATTCGCGGACGGCGGACTCTCAGGCGGCGGTCTCTCGGGCGACGGACTCTCAGAGGGCGGTCTCTCGGACGACGAACCGCTTCGCGACGAGCAGGTCCAGCAGCAGCGCGCCCGACTCGTCGGCCGACTGGCGGCCGGCCGGGATCGTCAGGTCCGGCTCCACGGGCGGCTCGTACGGATCGTCGACGCCGCTGAGCCCCTTCAGGTCACCGGCCCGCTGCCGCGCGTACAGCCCCTTCACGTCCCGGGCCGCGCACACCTCGACCGGTGTCGCCACGTGGACCTCCAGGAAGGCGGTGCCGCTTTTGGCGTGCTGCCGGCGGAGGTCGTCGCGGTCGCCCGCGTACGGCGCGATGACGGGCATCAGGACGATCACCCCGTTGCGGGCGAGGACCTCCGCCATCACCCCGATGCGCCGCAGGTTCTCGTGCCGGTCCGCGGGCGTGAAGCCGAGGTCCGCCGACAGCGTCGCGCGCATGACGTCGCCGTCCAGGACCTCGACGCGGTACCCGTCGCCGCGCAGGCGCTCGGCGACCACCCCCGCGATCGTCGACTTGCCGGCGCTCGGCAGGCCGGTGAGCAGCACGGTCACCCCGCAGCCGCACGCACCCGGAAGAACCGCCATGGTGGGGTCAACCTCCTTCTCGGCCGCGCACGTTGCGGGACGGGCGGTGCGCGCGCCACCCGGTCGGGCCGGGGCGCCCCTGCCGGGAATCCTAGGCGGGACGCACCCAACTCCCAAGAGGGCCACGGTGAGTTGGGAACTTGATGGCAAGGCGGCCGGGGCACGATCATGGGAACCTGTCACCTCCGTCGTCTTCCCGAGGCGGCTGCTCGAGGCGCGCTCCCGGCGAACGGGCGGGCTGGGCGCCATGCCAGTGGTTTGACAGCAATCACACGCCGCTGACCTGCGGCGATGCTTCGAGCAGAGGGTCGGGGAAGACCGCGAGGCCACCGGGGCCGGCTGAGAGAGTGTTGGGTAATCGGGTGACTACTGGTGCTTGAGGTCGTCGGCGAGGCGGCGGGCTGCTTCGGTCTCGATGGGGCCGCGTGGTTCG
>NZ_JBEXJK010000609.1:0-3389 GCF_040609095.1 Kitasatospora sp. NPDC004799 | reverse complement strand
GCCGGTTCGGGGCCGCCGGAGTGGCTCGCGCGGGCGCGCGGGACGGCCCTCGCGGGCGGGCGGGCCCTCGCGGGCGGGCGGCCGGTTTGGGGCGGCGAGCGGGCCCCTGGTAGCGTGGGCTGCTGCACCTGGCCTCGGCATGCCCTCTCAGCTGGACCGAAGCCGCCGGGTGTGACCCCGTTCAAACCATTCAGACAAGACTGAGGCTCCTTCGTGGCGAACATCAAGTCCCAGATCAAGCGCAACAAGACCAACGAGAAGGCGCGCCTGCGCAACAAGGCCGTCAAGTCCTCGCTGAAGACCGCTCTGCGCAAGGCCCGTGAGGCCGCTGCCGCCGGCGAGACCGAGAAGGCCACCGAGCTGGCCCGCGCCGCCTCCAAGGCGCTGGACAAGGCCGTGAGCAAGGGCGTCATCCACGCCAACCAGGCCGCCAACAAGAAGTCGGCCATCACCAAGCGCGTCAACACCGCCGCCCAGGCCTGACGCCCCCGGGGGCTCGGCCCCCACCGCTTCGGGACGACCCGGCCCTCTACCCGGACCCCCGAGGCGCGCGAGACTCGCACCGCACGCGGCCTGCGTTCGCCACGCGGGTGCGGTGCATGAAGCAGTACGGCAGGCGCCGCAGTCGGCCTCCTCCCCGGAGACCACTGCGGCGCCTGTCGCGTTCCGCGGTCCGGCCGCTAGGGTCGGTCGGGTCCGACCGAGGATCGAGAGGTGCGGGGAGCACCCCGACGCCAGGCCCAGGGGGGAACTTCCATGTCGACGCCACCGCCGCCACCGGCACCGAACGGACCGGGGTACGGCTTCCCGCAGCACCGGCCGGGCGGGGGCGCGCAGCCCGTACCGGGTGCCCCGGGCCCCGCGGGTGCGGCCGGCTTCGGGCCGCCGCCCGGACTGCCCACCGCCCCCGGACTGCCCACCGCCCCCGGCCCGACCACGGTCCCCGGGGCCGCCGCGCCGCGGCCCGGGAGGAGCGGGAACCTGCGGCGCAACGCCGTCTGGGCGTTCGTCGGCGCGGTGACCGTCTCGGTCGGCTGGGCCGCCGCCGTGATGACCGTCCCCGGCCTGGTCGGCAGCGATTCCTCGCCGCGCGGCCTGCGCGGCTACCACCTCTCCGAGGACCTCTGCACCACCGCGAAGCCCACCAAGCTGCTCCAGACGTACTCCGTCTCGGACACCTCCGCGCCGACCCACCACACCGACCGGCACCCGGCGCTGGACAGCATGAACTGCTCGATGTCCCTCAAGCGCACCGGCGGCGGCAGCGACAGCGAGTACGCCAACCTCTACATGCGCGCCGACCTGCACAAGGCGGTCAACCCGGCGCCCGAGCTGGCGGCCAACAAGGAGCTCTACCGGGCGCGCGGCTACCAGGTCACCGACATCTCGGGGCTCGGCGAGGAGGCGTACTTCCTGTACAAGGACGACGGCTCGGACAGCTACCACAGCGTCTACGCCGAGCTGAACGTCCGCGACGGCGGGATGACGTACTACATCAACTACACGGCCAGCTACACCGAGGGCAAGGGCAAGCCGCCGTCCCGGGAGGAGCTGCGCAGCGCCCTCCAGTCCGACGGGCAGGACGCCGTCCGGGCCATGAAGAAGTAGGCCCCGGCCGCGCCGTCGGCCGCCCGGCCGTCGGTGTGCGGGCCGGTCGGTCAGTACGCGAGCCGGTCAGTACGCGGGCCGGGAGCCGGCCCGGGCGGCGCGGGCGACGGCGACCACCGCGCGCTCCAGGGCGAAGGCCGGGTCGTCCGAGCCGCCCTTGACGGCGGCGTCGGCCCGGGCGATCGCGGTCAGCGCGGTGGCCACCCCGTCGCCCGTCCAGCCGCGCATCTGCTGGCGGACCCGGTCGACCTTCCACGGCGGCATGCCCAGCTCGCGGGCCAGGTCGGCCGGGCGCGCGTTCCGCCCGGCGCTCGCCAGCCGGCCGATGCTGCGCACGCCGGAGGCCAGCGCGTAGGTGATGCCGGTCGGCGGCTGGCCGACGGCCAGCGCCCAGCGCAGCCGCTCCAGCGCCTCCGCGGCCCGGCCGGTGACGGCCAGGTCGGCCACCTCGAAGCCGGTCGCCTCGGCCCGGCCACTGTAGTAGCGGGCCACCACCGTGTCGTCGATCGCGCCCTCGACGTCCGAGGTCAGCTGACTGCACGCGGCCGCCAGCTCGCGCAGGTCGCTGCCGAGCGCGTCCAGCAGCGCCTGGCAGGCCTCCGGGGTCGCGGAGCGGCCCAGGGTGCGGAACTCGCCCTTGACGAAGGCCAACCGCTCGCTCGCCTTGGCCAGCTTGGCGCAGGCCACCTCGCGCCCGCCGGCCTTGCGCCCGGCGTCCAGCAGGCCCTTGCCCTTGGCGCCGCCGGCGTGCACCAGCACCATGATCACTTCTTCGGCCGGCGCCTCGATGTACGCCTTGACCTCCTTGACCGACTCGGCGGAGAGGTCCTGGGCGGCCCGGACCACGATCACCTTGCGCTCGGCGAACAGCGACGGCGTGGTCAGCTCGGCCAGGCTGCCGGGCTGCAGGCCGCCGGGCGGCAGGTCCCGCACGTCGGTGTCCGGGTCCGCCGCCTTCGCCGCCGCCACCACCTGGGCGACCGCGCGGTCCAGCAGCAGCTCCTCCTGGCCGACCGCGAGGGTCAGCGGGGCGAGCAGGTCGTCGGGTGCACTCTTCCTGGCCATCGCGTACCAGCATCCCACGCGCCGCGGACACTCCCGCCCGACGGAGCCGGCGGCCCGACCTGGACAATGGCCGGGTGACCGAGAACGACACCACCGACCTCCCGGACGTCGACGACCCGTACGCCCGGCAGCTGCTCGTCCTGCCCGACCGCGACGCCGCCGAGGAGGCCGCCGAGGAGTTCGGCGCCACCCAGCCCGACCTCGGCGAGCTCGAAGTCGTCCGCGACGCCCTCGCGGGCGAGGACGACGCCGAGGACGCCCAGTGGCTGGTCGTGGCCGAGGCCCCGGACACCGGCTGGACCCCCGCCCTGCTGCACGCCCTCGACACCCTCGCAGCCGCCTACGAAGGCTGGCGCGAGGAAGCCTGACCGCCCCCGGGCCCCTCCCCTCCCGGGCCGACCGAATCCCCAGGCAGCCACCCCGGTGTGCTCCGGGCCACGCCCGGAGCACACCGGGCCACCGACCGCGTCCGGCCCGCGTGGGGCCACACCATCGAACCCTCGGCCGGGGACCCGCCTTCGTGGGCGTCACACCTGGGCGGGGCTCAGCCGGGCCGCCGAGCCGCGAAGTGGATGTCGTGGGCACTCTGCTCTCCTGCTTCCAGAACATCGCCCTTTCGCGGCGCGCTCCGGGCCCGGGCGGAGCGCGCCCCCACCACACATGGCGGGGGGTTGGCGTTTGTGGGGCGAGGTGGTGGGGGTAGCCCACGGGTCGAC
>NZ_JBEXJK010000608.1:0-3401 GCF_040609095.1 Kitasatospora sp. NPDC004799 | reverse complement strand
AGAGTAGTGGTTGGCGCGGGCCTTGAACTTGGTCCCGTTGGGCGTCTCGTACGCCTTCGGGACGGTCACCACCCGGATCAGCCCCGGTGGCCTTGGGGCCGCGGCTGAGCACCACCGCGCCGCGGCAGGCCTCGGCGAGCACGGCGCCCCGGCCCCAGCCCTCGGCGGCGCTCATCCAGCCGCGCCAGCCGACCCCGGTGGTGGCCACCACGTAGTCCAGCGGGCCGGCCAGGCAGCGCTCGGTGGCCTCGCGCAGCGCGAGGTCGTCGGCGAGCGGCAGGATGCGCAGCACCGGGGCCTCGACCACCTGGGCGCCGCGCCGGGTGAGCAGCGCGGTCAGCTCCTCGCGGCGGCGCGCGGCGGTGACGCCGACGGTGTAGCCGGTGAGGGGCCCCGGCTGGGTGAGGGTTGCCATGCCGGTCACCCTCCGCCGCGCGTGTTACGGCGGCATTGCCCGTCCGTCACCTGCCGGTAAGCGAAGGCGGCGCCGAGGTTACGGCAGATGTCCGACCGCGCACCCCGTGGCCCGGGCAGCGTGAGCGAGGTGTACCGCGCCCGCAACACCGGCGACCCGGGCGCGAAACAGCGGGCGGCGAACTTTCTCGGCATGACACCGACCGCCGCCGTGGCCGCCACCGACACCCACTGCCCGTACTGCTCGCTGCAGTGCGGGATGCGGCTGGCGCCGGGTACCGACCTGCCCGCCGAGGTGCTGGAGCGCCCCGACTTCCCGGTGAACCGCGGCGCGCTCTGCGGCAAGGGCCGCTCGGCGCCCGCGCTGCTCGCCCGGGACGTCCGGCTGACCGGCCCGCTGCTGCGCGACCGCCCCGGCGGGCCGCTGCGCTCGGCCGGCTGGCCGGAGGCGCTGGACCGGGTGGCCGCCGGGCTGGCCGGGGTACGGGCGGAGCACGGGCCGGACGCGGTCGGCGTGTTCGGCGGCGGCGGGCTGACCAACGAGAAGGCGTACCTGCTGGGCAAGTTCGCCCGGGTCGTGCTGGGCACCGCCAACATCGACTACAACGGCCGGTTCTGCATGTCCTCGGCCGCCGCCGCGCACCGCCGGGCCTTCGGCCTGGACCGCGGCTTGCCGTTCCCGCTCGCCGACATCCCGCACACCGGCTGCCTGATCCTGGTCGGCGGCAACCCGGCCGAGACGATGCCGCCCGCCGTCCGCTACTTCCGCGAACTGCGGGAGAACGGCGGCCGGTTGATCGTGGTCGACCCGCGCCGCACCCGCACCGCCGAACTGGCCGACCTGCACCTCCAGCCCCGCCCCGGCGGGGACCTGGCGCTCGCCCTCGGCCTGCTGCACCTGGTGATCGCCGACGGCCTGGTGGACCGGGAGTTCGTCGACCGGCGGACCTCGGGCTTCGAGCGGGCGCGCGAGGCGGCGATGGCCCACTGGCCCGACCGGGTGGAGCGGATCACCGGCGTCCCGGCCCACCAACTACGCGAGGCGGCAGGCCTGTTCGGCCGGGCGGCCACCGGCATGGTGCTCACCGCGCGCGGCCCGGAGCAGCAGAGCAAGGGCACCGACACCGTCGGCGCCTGGATCGACCTCTGCCTGGCCACCGGCAAGGCCGGCCGCCCGTACAGCGGTTACGGCTGCCTGACCGGCCAGGGCAACGGCCAGGGCGGGCGCGAGCACGGCCAGAAGGCCGACCAACTGCCCGGCTACCGCTCGATCGAGGACCCGGCGGCGCGCGAGCACGTCGCCGCCGTCTGGGGCGTCCCCGCCGAGAGCCTGCCCGGGCCCGGCGTGTCCGCGTACGAGCTGCTGGACGGCCTCGGCCGCCCCGGCGGCGTCCGGGCGCTGTTGCTGGCCGGCTCCAACCCGGCGGTGTCCGCGCCGAACGCCGGGCACGTCACGGAACGGCTGCGCGCGTTGGACCTGCTGGTGGTCGCCGACGTGGTGCTCTCCGAGACCGCGCGGCTCGCGGACGTGGTGCTGCCGGTCACCCAGTGGGCCGAGGAGGACGGCACCACCACCAACCTGGAGGGCCGGGTGATCATGCGCCGCCGCGCGCTCGACCCGCCCGAGGGCGTGCGCAGCGAGCTGTGGGTGCTGCGCGAACTGGCCGCCCGGCTGGAGGTGTCCAGCGGGTTCCCGGTCGCGGCCGAGCAGGCCTTCGAGGAACTGCGCCGCGCCTCGGCCGGCGGCGACGCCGACTACGCGGGCATCAGCTACGACCGGATCGCCGCCGAGGACGGGGTGTTCTGGCCCTGCCCGACCCCGGACCACCCGGGCACCCCCCGGCTCTTCCTGGACCGCTTCGCCACCCCCGACGGCCGCGCCCGGTTCGCCGCCGTCACCCACCGCCCGGCCGGCGAGGAACCGGACGAGGACTTCCCGCTGTACCTGACCACCGGCCGGGTGCTCGCCCAGTACCAGAGCGGCGCGCAGACCCGCCGGGTCGCCGAACTGAACGCGGCCGCCCCCGGTCCGTACGTCGAACTGCACCCGAGGCTCGCCGAGCGGCTCGGGATCGCCGACGGCGAGCCGGTGGCCGTCACCAGTCGGCGCGGTCGCGCCGTCGCCCCGGCCCGGGTGACCGACGCGATCCGGCCGGACACCGTCTTCATGCCCTTCCACTGGGCGGGCGCCGGTCGGGCCAACAGCCTCACCAACCCGGCGCTCGACCCGGTCTCCCGGATGCCGGAGTTCAAGCTCTGCGCCGTCCGGGTGGAGCCGGCGGGTACGGAGTCGGCTGTCGCGGAGTCGGTCAGCACGGCGCCCGCCCGCCAGGAGGTCGCGCCGTGACCCCGAGGATCGCCGTGGTCGGCGGTGGCATGGCGGCCGCCCGCTTCGCCGAGCGGTACGGCGCGCTCGGCGGGCCGGGCGAGGTCACCGTGTACGGCGCGGAACCGCGCGCCCCCTACAACCGGGTGCTGCTCGCGGAGGTGCTGACCGGGCGCTACGACGCCGAGTCGATCGCGCTGCCGCTGGGCGGGGCCGGGGTCAGGACGGGCAGCGAGGTGGTCGCGCTGGACACCGCGGCGCGGACCCTGCGGCTGGCCGACGGCACCGTCGAGGTCTGGGACGAGCTGGTGCTCGCCACCGGCGCCAACCCGGTGCTGCCGCCGGTGCGCGGACTGCGCCGCACCGACGGGTACGGGCTGGTCGAGGGCGTGCACACGCTGCGCACGCTGGAGGACTGCGCCCGGCTGGCCGAGGAGGCCGTCGGCGCCCGGCGGGCGGTGGTGATCGGCGGCGGGGTGCTCGGCGTGAGCGCCGCCCGGGCGCTGGCGGCGCTCGGTGTCCGGAGCGAAATCGTCCACCAGGCACCGTACTTGATCGAACGTCAGCAGGATTAGCACGCCGAGCGCCGCGACGCACGCGCTGACGGTGAACACCGCGTCGTAGCCGTGCCGTTCGCCGCCGTCGGCGAGCAGCGGACCGC
>NZ_JBEXJK010000607.1:0-3410 GCF_040609095.1 Kitasatospora sp. NPDC004799 | reverse complement strand
TGTCGTCGGGGCGCCGGCCTGGTTCGGCCAGTGGTGGGGCGCGGGCTACGCGTTCGTGGTCGGCCGGGCGCTGCGCCGGCTCGGGCTGCCCGAGCCGCGGCGGCTGCTGGTGGCCGGCCTGCCCGCCCCGCAGCTGCCGCGCCGGGCGACCCCGGTGCACGACGCTCCCGCGCCCGAACTCTTCGAGCGGATCGGCGCGTTGAACGGGCACGGCGACGGGGCCCGGGCGGGCAGCCCGCTGCTGAACGTCATGCTGCCCACCCTGCGGGCCGACTTCGCGGTGGCCGAGACCCATGTGCACCGGCCCGGCCCGCCGCTGGACTGCCCGATCACCGTCTACGGCGGCCGCGCGGACGCCTCCACCACCGAGGAGGAACTGGCGGCCTGGGGCGAGCACTCCGCCGCCGGCACCACCGTCCGGCTCTTCGACGGCGGTCACTTCTTCCCGCACGACGCCCCGGAGGCCTTCCTGCCCGTCCTGGCGGCCGACCTGCTCGGCCGACGGCCGGCGGCAGCCGCCCTCGGACCGGTCTGACGGCTCCCGCCGGGCGGGTGGTGCACAGCCCAACCTTTAGCGCCGCCCCTGAGGCTGACGCACCGTCGGCCGGACCGCCCCCACCGGCCGTACCCGCCGCTCCGCCCGTCCGGCCAGGCTCCCCCGGCCGGGGCCGGGCAGGCGGAGCGCGAGAGGCCGCCGGGGCAGCGGTGCCGGGCCCCGGCCGCCGGGCGCCGCCGGCCGGAAGGAGACCCAGCACCATGCCGCGCTACCTCACCCGCACCCCACCGCCCCCGGGACGGCTGCGGGTGTTCTGCTTCCCGTACGCGGGCGGCGGCGCCTCGGCCTACGCGGGCTGGCAGCGCCGGATCACCGCCGACGCGGAGCTGCTCCCGGTCCAACTCCCGGGCCGCGAGGGGCGGATGGCGGAGCCGAGGTTCACCGACCTGGCCGCCCTGATCGCCGACCTCGACGCCGAGCTCGGGCCGGAGCTCGACCACCCGCACGTGCTCTACGGGCACAGCATGGGCGCCCTGATCGCCTTCGCGCTCGCCCAGCACCGCCACGCCCGCGGCGCGCGGCTGCCCGCGGCCCTGGTGCTCGGCGGCCACCGGGCGCCGCACCTGCCGGCCCCGCTGCCCGACGAGCCCGACATCGCCGACGCCGACCTGGTGCGGACCCTGGACGCCTACGGCGGCCTGCCCCGGATCCTGCTGGACCACCCGGAGTGGCTCGCCGCCCTGCTGCCGATCGTCCGCGACGACCTGCGGCTGTGCGCCGCCGCCCCCACCGTCGCCCGCACCCCGCTGCCGGTGGCGCTGCACGCCTTCGGCGGGGCCGGGGACCGGCTGGTCACGGTGCCCGAGGTGCGGGAGTGGGCGCGCTACTCCACCCGGGAGAGCGAGACCGTGGTGGTGCCCGGCGGCCACTTCTTCCCCCGGGAGGAGCCCGGCTTCCTGGACCTGCTCTCCGCCGTGCTGCGCCGCTACGAGCCGGCCGCCGCCGGGACCGCCGGGACCGTCGCGACCGCCGCCGCGGCCCCGGCCGGACAGGGCTGAGCGGGCGGGCCCGGCCCGCTTTTAGCGGTGCCAAAGCCCCCTCTCGGACGATGCGGGACGAGGCCGGGGGGCGCGTGCACGGCGCGTGCCCGACCACCCGTCACCGTCACCGACTAGGGGGAGCATTGACCACGCGCACGCTCGACTCCGTACCCGTGGCCGTACCCGCCACCGCGGCCGGCTCGGAGCACGCCGCCCGGATCGCCAACGCGGCCGAGGAGTTCCTCGGCGCGGCCGCCGCCGCCCGCCCGGACGCGCCCGCCGTCCGGGACCGCTACGGCGCCTGGACGTACGCCGAGCTGGACGGCGCCGCCGACTCCTTCGCCCGGATCCTGGACGGCCACGGCATCCGGCCCGGCGACCGGGTGCTCGCCCGGGTGGGCAGCAGCCGCGAGTTCACCGCCCTGCTCTTCGGCGCCTGGCGGCGCGGCGCGGTGCTGGTGCCCGTCAACCCGGCGATGCGGGCCTTCCACCTCGGGCCGGTGCTGGCCGACTCGGCGCCGGCGCTGATCGTCGCGGAGGCGGCCGAGCGGGAGGAGGCCGACGGGCTGCGCTGGCCGGCCGGGGTGCCCGTCGCGGTGGTCTCCGAACTGGACCTCTCGGGGCCCGCCGACCCGGCCGGGCGCACCGAGGCGCTGGTGCCGGCCGACCGGCTGGCGCTGCTGATCTACACCTCCGGCAGCACCGCCGCGCCCAAGGCCGTGGCCTGCCCGCACGCCCAGGTGGTGTTCGCCGCGCGGGCGATCGCCCAGCGGCTGAACTACCGCCCGGACGACGTGGTGCTGACCGCCGTGCCGCTCTCCTTCGACTACGGCCTCTACCAGGTGCTGCTGTCGGCGCTGGCCGGGGCCGAGCTGCTGCTGTCCGGCCCGGAGAGCCACGCCCGGCTGCTGGGCTTCGCCCGCGACCACGGCGCCACCGTGGTGCCGCTGGTGCCCTCGCTGGGCGAACTGCTGGTGCGGCTGGCCTCCCGGGACCCGCGGCCGACCGCCGTCCGGCTGTTCACCAACACCGGCGCCGCGCTCAACGCGCCGCTGATCGCCTCGCTGCGGGAGGCCTTCCCCGGCGCCGCGGTGGCCCCGATGTACGGCACCACCGAGTGCAAGCGGATCACCGTCCTGGAGCCCGACGGCGACCTGGCCCGGCCCGGCTCGGTGGGGCGGGCGCTGCCCGGCACCGAGGTGCTGACGCTGGACGACGACGGCCGGCCGCTGCCGCCGCACGAGATCGGCGAGATCGCCGTCCGCGGCCCGCACGTGATGGCCGGGTACTGGCAGGCCCCCGAGCCCACCGCGCTGCGGTTCCGGGTGAACCCGGAGGACGGCGCGGTCACGCTCCACACCGGCGACTACGGCTGGCTGGACGAGGACGGCCACCTGTACTTCCAGGGCCGGCGCGACGACCTGTTCAAGCGGCGCGGCTCGCGGATGAGCACGGTGGAGATCGAGGCGGCCGTCCTGGACATCGACGGGGTCCGCGAGGCGGCCCTGATCGCCCCCGAGCAGGACCGCGACATGGTGCTGTTCGTGGTGGGCGAGCTGACCGCCGAGCAGGTGCTGGGCAAGCTCGCCGACCGGCTGGAGGCGGCCAAGGTGCCGGACCTCTGCCGGGTGCTGCCCGCCCTGCCGCTGACCGCCAACGGCAAGACGGACGGCAAGGCGCTGCGCGCCCTGCTGGCGGCCGGGCCGGCCTGACCGTCGCACCGGAACGCCGGTGACGCGCGGTCAACGGACGGGTACGCCCCGCCAGGGCGTGTCTGACGATTCGCGTTGGATCAGCGAGCGGCGTTGGGGTGCGTGCATCGCAAGGCGGAGGAGGGAGCCACTGCGGAGCATTGGCGACCGACGACAACGCGG
>NZ_JBEXJK010000606.1:0-3418 GCF_040609095.1 Kitasatospora sp. NPDC004799 | reverse complement strand
TTTGCGCGTGTGTCCTGGGGGAGCGTCGCGAGCCCGACGGGAATTGTCGGGCACGCCCCAGCTGCGGACGTGGACCGGCCCGCCCGGTGCGGCGCCACGAACGGGCCGCACCGGGCGGGCGACGCGGGCCGGGAGCCGGCGGCGCAGGACCCTGAACCGGGCTGCGTCAGCGCGATCGAGGCGGGGCCGCTCGGCTTCGCGGCCGGACGCGAGAGCCCGGCGGCCGTGGCAGCACCCCCGCAGGCGGACGTCCTCCTGACCGCGAGGGCGCGGACGGTTGGCACGGGACGGGGTGCGCGGCGCGGTGGAGCCGTCCTCAGGTGCCAGGAGCTTGCGGTCCGGCAGGAGCCGGGACAGGTCGGTGGTTCTTCTCCCGCAGGGCGAGCAGGGCGGCGGAGGCCGACCCGAGCGCGGCGCCCCCCTCGGGGGAGGGGAGCGGCCAGTCGGCCAGGCCGCGGGCGGTCGCGGCGTTCTCCGGGGTGAGGGAGCCGTCGCGAACGAGGTTCTCGCGTACCCGCTGCTCGGAGCCGACCGGTGTGAGGACGGCGACCGGCCGCCCGTCCCGGGTGATCACGACGCGCTCGCCGCCGCGACCAGGTCGATCAACTCGTCGGCTCGTTTCCGGAGTTGGCGGACAGGGGCACGGGCCGTCATGCGGCCCACGGTACGGCGGACGGGCGTCGGTCACGCGGAGCCGGCGTCGGTTTCACGCGAACGAGTGCCGTCCCGCCCCGGGAACCCGTGCCGTCGCCCGCCGACGGTGGTGGCCAGGGCGGCGGCCAGCAGGGCGAGGGCGGACCAGGGCAGGGCGGTCGGGCCGGCCTGGTCGAGGAGGAGGCCGCCGGCCAGGCCGCCGACGGCGATGCCGAGGTTCCAGCAGGTGACGAGCAGCGACTGGGCGATGTCCCCGGCCGGGCCGGCCGCGTCGGCGACGGCGGTCTGGAGGAGGGTGGCGGCGCCGCCGAAGCCGAGGCCCCAGAGCGCGGCGGCGGCGTAGGCGGGCCAGCCGGTCGGGCCGAGCAGGGCGGCCGCCAGGAGCAGGGCCGCGGCGGCGACCAGGACGGAGGCGGCGATGGTCAGCGGGCGCAGGTACCGGTCGATCAGGGCGCCGGTGCCGAGGATGCTGACCAGCGAGGACAGCCCGATGACGAGCAGGACGGTGTCCGTCCGCCCGTCCAGTCCCAGCGGTTCGAGCAGCGCGGCGACGTACGTGTAGAGGACGTTGTGGGCGAGCACGAAAGTGGCCGTGACGGCCAGGACGGCGGCCACCCCCGGCATCCGCAGCACCTGCCGGACGGGGATGCGGGCCTGGCCGGTCCGGCCGGGCAGTTCCGGGAGCGCGAACAGCATCCAGCCGGTCAGCGCCACGGCGATCGCGCTCATCAGCCCGAAGGTGACCCGCCAGCCGACCAGGCCGGCCAGCAGGGTGCCGGCGGGCACGCCCACCGACAGGGCGACCGTCGAGCCGGTCATGGCGACGGCCATCGCCCGCCCGCGCTGCTCCGGCGCGACGATGCCCCGGGCGTACCCGGCCAGCAGGGCCCAGAGCAGCCCCGCGACCAGGCCGGCCGCGAACCGGGCGGCCAGGGTGAGCGGGTAGCTCGGGGAGACGGCGGTGACGGCGTTGGCCGCGGCGAAGCCGCCGACGGCGACCAGCAGCAGGCGCTTGCGCGGCAGGCGTCCGGTGACGGCGGTCAGCGGGATGGCGGCCGCGATGGAGCCGACCGCGTAGAGCGTGACGGACTGCCCGGCGGCGGACTGGCTGACACCGAGGTCGGCGCTCATCGCGGGCAGTACCCCGGCGGGCAGGGCCTCGGTCATGATCGTGACGAATCCGCCGGTACTCATGGCCAGCAGCGCGGGCCAGGGCAGCCGCGGGGCGGGGGCCACCGGCTGCTCGGGGGAGCGGAGTTCAGAAGTGGACATGGGCCCGATCGTCTATCGTTGACATCCATGTCAAGGTCCAGTCGGGGCGGCGCCGGCCCTGAGTGAGGGTGGTCACACATGCGCATCGGCGAACTCGCCCGGCGGACGGAGAGCACCCCGCGCCTGCTGCGGTACTACGAGCAGCAAGGGCTGATCACGCCGCGCCGCGAGGCGAACGGCTACCGCGCGTACGACGAGTACCTGGTGGACCGGGTGCTGCAGATCCGCGGTCTGCTGGACGCGGGGCTGCCGACCCGGATCATCAAGCAGATCCTGCCCTGCCTGGACGCCCCGCGGACGATCCACTTCGCCGACGCCACACCGGAGATGCTCGCCACCCTGGAGTCCGAGACGGACCGGATGACCCGCCGGATCCTGTGCCTGACCCGCAACCGGGACGCCATCCGGGAGTACCTGGAGGTGGTCAAGGGCCTCTCCGAACCGCCGCTCGAAGTCCAGCGCTCGCATTCCGCCGCTTGACCTTGCCATGGATGTCATGGTTGGACGCTGCTGCCATGACCGACAAGACCAGTGCCACCGGCACCACTGGCACCACCAGCACGACTGACACCACCGGCACCACCGACACGACCGGCTCCGCGATCCGCCACACCGCCTTCGGCGACGGCACCCCGATCGTCCTGATCCACGGCTACACCCTCGACCACCGCGTCCTGCTCCCGCTCGAACCCGCCTTCGCCGACCGCCCCGGCTGGCAGCGCCTCTACCTGGACCTCCCCGGCCACGGCACCAGCCCCCGGCTGTCGGGCCCGGCCTCGGCGGGCGCCCTCGTCGAGGCCGTCACCGGGTGGATCGAGGAGCAGGTCGGCGGGCGGCCCTTCGCGGTGGTCGGGCAGTCCTTCGGCGGCCAGCTGGCCCGGGCGGTGACCGCGCGGTTCGGCGAGCAGGTGCTGGGCTCGGCGCTGCTGGTGCCGGTGGTCCGCTGGGGTGCCGACCGGGCCCTGCCCGAGGAGTCCGTGGTCGAGCGCGACGAGGACCTCCTCGCCCGGCTCCCGGCGCCCGACCGCGAGCTGTTCCGGTACGTCATGGCCCGCCACACCGAGGAGAGTTGGGAGCTCTTCGAGCGGTACGTCCGGCCCGGCTGGCACGCGCACGACCAGGCGGCCGCCGCCGAGCTCGAAGCCGACTTCCTGTTGCCGCACTGGCCCGAGCACCGGGCCCCGCAGCACCGCGGCCACCACCTGCTGGTCACCACCCGGCAGGATGCCCTGGTCGGCTGGCGCGACCAGCTCGCCCTGCTCGACCACTACCCCCGGATGGCCGCCACCGTCCTCGACGGCGCCGGCCACAACCCCCAGGTCGAGGCCGCCGAAACCGTCCGTTCCGTGTTCGGCGACTGGCTCGACGCCCTCCGCGGCTGAGGACCGGCCCCAGCGCCGAGGACCCCCCAGCGCCGAGGACCGGCCCCCAGCGCCGAGGACCGCTCGCCGGCGCCGAGGACCGGCCCCGGAGCACCGACGGCCCCGCGACC
>NZ_JBEXJK010000605.1:0-3441 GCF_040609095.1 Kitasatospora sp. NPDC004799 | reverse complement strand
GGCCGGCCCCGGGCGCCCGCCCGCCGGCAGCCCGTCCGCGAGGCCGTCCGCGAGGCCGTCCGCGCCGAGCCCGTCCACGAGCGCGTCCTCGGCGGAGATGGCCGTCAGCCGGGCCGCGGTGTCCATGAACGCCGGGTCCGCCCGGTGCACCGCCCGGTAGAGCGGCAGCGCCGCGGCGCTGCGCCCGGCCCCCTCGTACGCCCGGGCCAGCCAGTACCGCAGCTCCTTGCGCTGCGGCTGCTCGGAGCGGCAGCGGGCCAGCGAGGCGGCCAGCGGCGCCTGGGCCTGGGCGCACATGTCGAGGCGCACCCGCGCCATGCCGGCGAACAGCCCGGCCTCGATGCCGAGCAGCGGGTCGTCCAGCAGGCGGTCGGTGTCCCGGATCAGCTGCTCCCAGTCCTTGAGCAGGTAGGAGCGGCAGGCGTACAGGAAGCGGGCGGCCGGGTCCTCGCTGGGGGCCGGACACTGCTCCAACGCCCGGTCCAGCTCGGCCAGGTGACGGCCGTCCAGCCAGTGCGAGGCGTGCGCCAGCGCGAGGTCGCGGGTGTCCTCCAGCACCGGCTGGACCCACCAGCCCAGCCAGTACCAGGAACTGAGCGGCCGTCGGTGCAGCCGCCGCTGCTCGCCGAACCGCTTCTGGTGGCGGTACATGGCCAGCAGCGCGGCCGAGGTTTCGCTGCGCAGCGCGTGCAGTCCGAGCCAGGCGTCGGCCATGCCCGGGTCCAGCCGGACGGCGGCCCGGAACTCCTCCTCGGCCCGGGTGTACGCACCGGCCGTGTAGGCGTCCATGGCGCGCAGCCAGGCCCGGTCGGCGAGCCGGTCCGGCCCGCCCGCCGTGCTGTCGGAACTGTCCACCGTCGTCACTCACGCCCCCCGCGGTGCGGCCCGGGGCTCGGCCGGCGAGTCGCCTGCGCCCAGCCCGGCCGGTGGTCTTCGACCTCTGCGGCGCAACTGCGCCTGGCAGGAATCGTACCGGCGCGGGGCTGATCCGGAAGGGTGCCGCACGGAGTCAAATGCGATCGCGCGAGCGGCCGTTGAGCGGCCGGGCGACGGAACGGGCGGCGGGGGAGCGAGTTTCGGAAGGGGACCGGGCGGCGCCCCCCGCTCACGGGGGAACAAGCCGGGGGCGCCGGGTCCGAGGCGACCGGAACCTCTCGTTCCGGCGGCTGAGGAGAACCTAGGTCCTGACGACGTCGCAGGTCAAGGCGGTGGTTTAAGTTTCACCCACGGTGCCCGGGGCGATCCGGCCGGTCACCCCGTCGACCCGCGTCGCGGCGTACGGACGGCTCGGATCGGCGGCGAAATGCGCCGTTTCGGCCCGGGCCCAGCCCGCCCAGAACTCGGCCAGTTCCGGACCGTCCCGCTCCTCCCCGCGCCGCCGGGCCGAGACGGCGTCCAGCTCCATCCAGATCACCCGCGCCAGCGACGGCCGCACCGCCCGCCGGCCGGCGCCGACCCCCTCCACCAGCACCACCGGGGCGGCGGGCACCGCGGCGGTGCCCGCGAAGCGGCGCAGCGTCCAGTCGTACACCCGGTACTCGGCGTCCCGGCCGGCCGCCAGCGGCTCCAGCACCTGCTCGCGCAGCCGCCCGGTCCACTCGAACGGCTCGCGGTGGGTGGCCAGGTCGTCGAGGTGGACCACCGGGGCGCCGCCGAGCGCCGCCGCCAGCCGTCCGGCGAAGGTGGTCTTGCCGGAGCCGGCGTGCCCGTCCACCGCGACCAGCCGCACCGGCCCGCAGGAGGGCGGCAGCGCGCGCAGCTCCGCCGCGAGCGCGGTCAACCGGTCGTCCGGAACTGACCGGAACGGGGCGGGGAAGGGTTCGGATGCAGCCACAACGTCAACCCTACGGTGCCGTAGCCCGCCACTGCGGACAGTTCATCTGTGCAGGTCGTGACGGCAGCGCGGGTTTCGGGCATACTCGCCTTCGCCACGACTGTGAACGGCCGTTCACCGCAACCCGGTGCCGGTCGGTCCGACCAGCCACACCCGCGCCCGGACCGGCCGACACCTCGGTCCGGCGCCTGATCGAGGAGGCGACCACCGCCATGACCCCCTCCCCTGTGAAAGCCGTGGAGCGCCAGCTGCCCAGCGAGGAGGCCCGCGAGCTGCTGAGCCTCACCCGCGACCTGGTGCAGCGCGAGCTCCAGCCGCGCGCGGCGGAGGACGAGGCCGCGGACCGCTTCCCGCGGGAGGTCTTCCGCACCCTCGGCGAGGCCGGCCTGCTCTCCCTCCCGTACGAGGAGAAGTACGGCGGCGGCGAGCAGCCCTACGAGGTGTACCTCCAGGTGCTGGAGGAGCTCGCGGCCGGCTGGCTGGCCGTCGGGCTCGGGGTCAGCGTGCACACCCTGTCGTGCCACGCGCTGGCCACCTTCGGCACCGACGAGCAGCGCGACAAGTGGCTGCCCGCCATGCTCTCCGGCGACCAGCTCGGCGCCTACTGCCTCTCCGAGCCGCAGTCCGGCTCCGACGCGGCCGCGCTGCGCACCCGCGCCGACCTCGACGGCGAGGCGTACGTGGTGAACGGCACCAAGGCCTGGATCACCCACGGCGGCCAGGCCGACTTCTACAGCGCCCTGGTGCGCACCGGCGTCGACGGCCCCAAGGGCATCAGCTGCCTGCTCGTCCCCGGCACCCAGCAGGGCCTGTCCGCGGCCCCGCCGGAGCACAAGATGGGCATGCGCTCCTCGCCGACCGCGCAGCTGCACTTCGACGGCGCCCGGGTGCCCCGCGAGCGGCTGATCGGCGAGGAGGGGCAGGGCTTCCAGATCGCGCTCGCCGCGCTGGACTCCGGCCGCCTCGGCATCGCCGCCTGCGCCGTCGGCGTCGCCCAGGCCGCGCTCGACCTCGCGGTCGACTACGCCCGTACCCGGCGCCAGTTCGGCCGCCCGATCGCCGAGTTCCAGGGCCTGTCCTTCCTGCTCGCCGACATGGCGACGCAGATCGAGGCCGGCCGCTCGCTCTACCTCTCCGCCGCCCGGCTGCGGGACGCCGGCCGGCCGTTCTCCAAGGAGGCGGCGATGGCCAAGCTGTTCTGCACCGACGCGGCGATGCGGGTGACCACCGACGCCGTCCAGGTGCTCGGCGGCTACGGCTACACCCAGGACTTCCCGGCCGAGCGCTTCATGCGCGAGGCCAAGGTGCTGCAGATCGTCGAGGGCACCAACCAGATCCAGCGCCTGGTGATCGGCCGCCACCTCACGAAGGGCTGACCCTCACGAAGGGCTGACCCTCGCGAAGGCCCGAGGCCTTCCCCCCAACGGCCTCCGGCCGTCACTCCAGGGTGCGGAGTGACGGCCGGAGGCGTTCCCGGCGGGCGTCAGCTCGCCCGGGCGGTGCGGGCGGCCAGCGCCGTCTGCTGGACTCCGTCGCCCGGCTCCATGTGCACGGTGTGCCGGTCGACTGGCAGCCCGCGCTCCGGCCGGGCACCGGGCGCCGGCTCC
>NZ_JBEXJK010000604.1:0-3455 GCF_040609095.1 Kitasatospora sp. NPDC004799 | reverse complement strand
AGCTCCGGCCAGGAGCGGGCCTCCCGCCCCGCCAGCTCGAAGGCGTGGGCGTCCTACATCGCCGGCGGGCCCGCCGAGCAGACCTTCGCCACCCTGGTCGGCCTGGAGCTGCGCCCGCGCCGGCTGCGCGACGCCTCCCGGCTCTGGGCGCTGCTCGCCGACGCGCGCGGCATCGAGGGCCGCGACGCGCTCTGGGAGCACCCGGACATGCTGCCCACCGCCGCCGACCTGGACGACCCGGACGCCTTCGTGCACCGGGGCTCCGCCGACGACCTGGAGGGCGGCATCGACTTCGACGCGCTCGACAAGCTGCTCGGCGAGGCCGCGGCCGGCCGGCCCGACCTCACCAAGGACGAGCGGCCGAAGACCGACGAGGACGGCACCGACGGGAAGGGCGGCCCCACCGCATGACGGCCACCACGACGCCCGCCACCGGGGCCCCGGCCACCGGCCTGCACGCGGACGCCGTCCGCACCCTGACCGCCTGGCGGCCCGCCGACCAGGACCAGGAGCAGCTGCGGCTGGACTACCTGGAGCACCTCGCCGCGCAGCCGGAGGGCCTCTACCGCTCCTGCCTGCCCGCGCACATCACCGCGAGCGCGGCGGTCGTCGACCCGGCCGCCGGGCGGGTGCTGCTCACCCTGCACCCCAAGGTCGGCATGTGGCTCCAGATGGGCGGGCACTGCGAGCCCGGCGACCGCGACCTCGCCTCGGCCGCGCTGCGCGAGGCCGTCGAGGAGTCCGGCATCCCCGACCTGGTGCTGCTGGAGAGCGGCGGCTCCCCCGTCCCGGCCAAGCTGGACCGGCACCTGGTCCGCTGCACCGGCAAGGACCGGCCGGAGAACACCCACCTGGACGTCCAGTACATCGCGCTGGCCCCGGCCGGCGCTCAGGCGCTGATCAGCGAGGAGTCGCTGGACCTGCGCTGGTTCGACTACGACCGGCTGCCGGAGCTCACCGACCACTCGGTGCGCGACCTGGTGGCCCGGGCGCGGCAGCTGACCGGCTGAGGTGCGACACCGGAAGGGGGCGCGGGCCTTGGGGGCCGGCGCCCCCTTCCGTCGTTCCTGCGGTCGAACCGGGACCTTCCGCTTTCCGTAGCCTCGGCCTGGGCCTGGGTCTGGGTCTGGGTCTGGGTCTGGGTCTGGGTCTGAGCGTGAGCCTCGGCCTCAGCCGCAGGAGGCGGCCGGGTCCGGACCGGTCGGGCCGGGGGCGGCGTGCCGAGCGCCGGGGATGTGCGGCAGCCGGGCGGCGGAGACCACGCCCTCCAGGTAGCCGCGGGCCCGCTCGGTCCGCGGGTAGGCCTCCAACAGGGCCCAGAACGCCGGGCCGTGGTCGGGCACCAGCAGGTGCGCCAGCTCGTGCAGCAGCACGTAGTCCAGCACGTACTCCGGCATGCCCTGGAGCCGGTGGGAGAGGCGGATCGTCCCCTCGCTGGGTGTGCAGGAGCCCCAGCGGGAGTTCTGGTTGGTGACCCAGCGGACCTGACTGGGCCGGGCGCGGCCGTCCAGGTAGACGGCCGACAGCTCGCGGGCCCGGGTCATCAGGGCCTCGTCCCCGGGGATCCGCCGGGACTCCTGGGCGGCGAGCTTCTCCAGCATCTGCGCGACCCAGCGCTGCTCCTCGGCGTGCGACATCCGGGCCGGGATCAGCACGACGGTGCGGTCGCCCTCGCGGTAGGCGGAGACGGTACGGCTTCGGCGGGCGCTGCGGCGCACCTCGACCCGGCCGCGGTCGTGCGCCTCGGGTGGCACGGCGCCGGCGGGCGGCGGCTGGGCCGGCCTCGGCTGCTGCCGCTGGTCCGGGCGCCCGCGCGTGTTCGGCGCCGCGACCTGCGACCCGGACGCGGCACGGGCACGCCGAGGCGACGCCGGTGGATGGGAGTCCCGCTCGGCTGCCATGGCACACGACGTTACCCGGTACCACGGACAGAAGTCCGCTGCCGTGGCCGGAATCTTTCATGGAGTGATCGGGAACGAAAAGTCGACGGTGGATGTCCGGAAACCGACGCCAGGGAGGATGGCCAGTTATCCACAGGGCGTGCGAACGGATGGTGTGATCATCTGCACGCACCTGTGGATAACTTTCCGCACGACCCCGCCGCGATGGGGCAAGCTGCGGTCAGCCGTCCGGAAACGATCGGAAGGGAGATCGTCGTGCGCCTCGCCCTCAAGCCCGCGCTGTCCCGCAGCTGGCGGGACTCGGAAACCCTGCAGTTCGGCACCGTCACCCGGTTCGCCGGGGTGCTCGGCAACGCCGACAAGACCCTCTGCGACTTCCTCGCGCTGCTCGACGGGACGCGCGACCGACCGGAGCTCCTCGCCGAGAGCGAGCGCATCGGGCTCGGCCGCGAACCGGCCGACGCCCTGCTCACCGGCCTGGAGGAGACCGGCCTACTGGACGACGCGGAGGCCGGCGCCCGGGCCCTGGCCCGCTTCCCCCCGCAGCAGCGGCCCGTGCTCGAACCGGACCTCGCCTCGCTCTCCCTGGTCCACTCCGGCCCGGGCGCCGCACCGGCGATCCTGGGCCGCCGGGCCGACACGCGGATCGAGGTGCGCGGCGCGGGCCGGGTCGGCGCTGCCGTGGCGGTGGTGCTCGCCGCCGGCGGTGCGGGGACGGTCACGGTCGCGGACAGCGGCCGGGTCAAGCCCGGCGACTGCTCCCCGGCCGGAATGCCGCCCGGGGACGTAGGCCGGCTGCGCTCGACAGCGGCCCGGGAGGCGGTGCAGCGCGCCGCGGGCCGGCCACCGGCCCCCGTGCCCCGGCGCCGGCCCGGGGACCAGCCACCGGATTTCGTGGTCCTCGCGCCCCGGGACGGCAGCGCCGCCTTCGCGGGCGGGACGTACGAGGCCCGGCTGCTGCTGCGGGCCCGGGTGCCGCACCTCTACGTGGGCGTGGTCGAGGAGTTCGGCGTCATCGGACCGCTGGTGATCCCCGGGATGTCGGCCTGCGGGCACTGCCTGGTGCTGCGGCGGGAGGACGAGGACGCCGCCTGGCCGCGGGTCCTGGCCCAGCTCGCCGACGGAGGCCCCGGCCGGGCGCGTACCCCGGCCTGTGACACGGCACTGGCGACGGCGGTCGCGGGGCTGGCGGCGCTGCACGTCCAGGTGTACCTGGACGGCGGCCGGCCGCCGAGCGTGGACGGCTGGTGCGAGGTCTCGGCCAGGGACGGCATGCCACGGCGCCTGCGGCTGCGCGGGCACCCGGACTGCGGCTGCCTGTGGCAGCCGCTGCCGCCGGCGTGAGGGACGGAGGAGGAGAAGGAGGACAGAACTGACGGGAGCAGGCCCGGCGGCTGCACGGCTCGGCAGCCACCGACCTCCCCACGGAACCACGGGCACCACCCGGCCGTACGAGCCGACGGCCAGGTGAGCCCGCGGTCCCGACGACCCCCGGCCGGGGTCGACGCCCCACGGGGCGGGCACGAGGCCTCCCACGGCCCGGGGGGGGGGGGC
>NZ_JBEXJK010000603.1:0-3463 GCF_040609095.1 Kitasatospora sp. NPDC004799 | reverse complement strand
GGCACCAGCGCCGCGACCGAGCTGGCCGGTCCCTCGCTCGGCGGGGTGCTGGTCCTGCTCGTCGGTCCGCGCGGACAGCAGCCAGGCGGTGGGGGCGGCCCGGCCGGCCGGTTCGGGCAGGTGGCCGGGGTCCGGGTCGGAGGGCTGCTCGATGATCAGGTGGGCGTTGGTGCCGCTGATGCCGAAGGCCGAGATGCCGGCGCGGCGCGGGTGCTCGTGCTCCGGCCACGGCCGGGCCTCGGTCAGCAGCCGGACGCCGCCGGAGGCCCAGTCGACGTGCGGGGTGGGCGCGTCCGTGTGCAGGGTCCGCGGCAGTTCGCCGTGCCGCATCGCCATGACCATCTTGATCAGGCCCGCGACGCCGGCGGCGGCCTGGGTGTGGCCGATGTTGGACTTCACCGATCCCAGCCACAGCGGCTCGTCCCGGTCCTGGCCGTAGGCGGCCAGCAGGGCGTGGGCCTCGATGGGATCGCCCAGGGTGGTGCCGGTGCCGTGCGCCTCCACCGCGTCCACCTCGGACGCCGCCAACCCGGCGCTGGCCAGGGCCTGACGGATCACCCGCTCCTGCGAGGGACCGTTCGGCGCAGTCAGGCCGTTGGACGCGCCGTCCTGGTTCACCGCCGAACCGCGCACCACCGCCAGCACCCGGTGGCCGTTGCGGCGGGCGTCCGACAGGCGTTCCAGCAGCACCAGACCGGCGCCCTCGGCCCAGCTGGTGCCGTCGGCCGCGGCGGCGAAGGGCTTGCTGCGGCCGTCCGCCGCGAGGCCGTGCTGGCGGGAGAACTCGGTGAAGCCCAGCGGCGTCGCCATGATCGTGACCCCACCGGCGAGCGCCAGCGAGCACTCGCCGGCGCGCAGGGCCTGGGCGGCCAGGTGGACGGCGACCAGGGACGACGAGCAGGCGGTGTCCACGGACAGCGCCGGACCGCGCAGCCCGAGGTGGTAGGCGACCCGGCCGGAGGTGACGCTGGTCGCGACGCCGGTGAACAGGTAGCCCTCCAGGTCCTCCGGCAGGCCCGGCCCGGTGGCGTAGCCGGACGACCAGACGCCGGTGAACACGCCGGTGTGGCTGCCGCGCAGCGCGGCCGGGTCGATCCCGGCGTGCTCGAAGGTCTCCCAGGCCGTCTCCAGCACGAGCCGCTGCTGCGGGTCCATGGCGAGCGCCTCGCGGGGCGAGATGCCGAAGAAGGGGGCGTCGAAACCGGCCACCGCCTCCAGGAACCCGCCCCGGGTGGTGTACGTGGTGCCCGCGCCGCGCAGGTCCGGGTCGTACAGGCCGCCCAGGTCCCAGCCGCGGTCGTCCGGGAAGTCGCCGATCGCGTCCACGCCCTGCGCGACGAGCCGCCACAGGTCGTCCGGCGAGGCCACCCCGCCGGGGAAGCGGCAGCCCATCCCCACGATGACGACCGGGTCGTCGTTTTGGGCGGCCTGGGCGGCCGGGGCGGCGGGGGCCGACCGGTCGCCGGGGCCGGTGCGCAGCCAGTCGATCAGCTCCGCGGGCGTCGGGTGGTCGTAGACGAGGCCGGCGGGCAGTCGCCGGTCCAGGGCCCCGGCCAGGCGGTTGCGCAGTTCGAGCCCGGTGACCGAGTCGAAGCCGAGGTCCTTGAAGGTGAGCGCGGGATCGATGTCCGCGGGGTCCTCGTGGCCCAGCACGAGCGCGATCTGCTCGGTGACCACGGCGGCCGCGTCGACCGTGTCGACCGTGTCGACCGGCTCGGGGTCGCCCGGGTCCGGGCCGCCCGCCCCGGTGTCGCCGGTCTCCGCCGGGTGCGTCCCCGGGCCGGCCGGGGTCCCTCCGCTCGGCCCGGCCGCTGCTCCGGGCAGCCAGTACGAACGGCGCTGGAAGGCGTACGTGGGCAGGTCGACCGGCGCGGCCCCGGCGACGGCCGGGGACCAGTCGACCGGCACGCCGGCCACGAACAGCCGGGCCAGCGCGGTCAGGAAGGCGTCCGGCCCGCCCCGGTCACGGCCCAGCGTGCCGGTGGCGACGCCGGGCCCGCCGGTCCGCTCGCGGGCCTCTTCCAGGGTCTGTTCGAGGGCGGGCAGCAGCACCGGGTGCGGGCTGACCTCGACCACGACGTCGTGACCGTCCGCCAGCAGGGCGGCGGTGGCCAGGTCGAAGCGGACCGGCTCGCGCAGGTTGCGGTACCAGTAGCCGGCGTCGAGCTCCGCGGTGTCGTCGAGGAGGCCGCCGGTGACCGCGGAGTAGTACGGGACGGTGCCCTGCCGCGGCCGCACCCCGTCCAGTTCGGTGTGCAGCCGCTCGCGGATCGCCTCGACGTGCGCGGAGTGGGAGGCGTAGTCCACCGGGACGACGCGCGCGCGGACGCCGTCCGCCGCGCAGGACTCGACCAGTTCGGACAGCGCCCCCGTGTCGCCGGACACCACGACCGAGCCGGCGGCGTTGACCACGGCGACCGTCAGCGCGCCGCCCCAGCGCGCCACGTACTCCTCGGCCGCCTCGGCGGACAGGGCCACGGACACCATGCCGCCCCGGCCGGTCAGCTCCACCAGCGCGCGGCTGCGCAGGGCCACGATCCGGGCCGCGTCGGACAGCGACAGCGCGCCCGCGACGTACGCCGCGGCGATCTCGCCCTGCGAGTGCCCGACCACCGCGTCGGGCTCGACGCCGAAGGAGCGCCAGAGCTCCGCCAGGGACACCATCACCGCGAACAGGGCGGGCTGCACGACGTCCACCCGGTCGAGCGGGGCGCCGTCCAGGACCTCGGCCAGCGACCAGTCCGTGTACGGGGCCAGCGCCTGGGCGCACGCGTCCATGGCGGCCCGGAAGACGGGGTACGCGGCGTACAGCTCCCGGCCCATGCCGACCCACTGCGCGCCCTGGCCGGGGAACGCGAAGACGGTACGGCCCGGGGTGCCGGCCCGGCCGGCGGCGACCTGGGCGGAGTCGAGCAGGACGGCGCGGTGTGCGAAGCGGGTCCTGGTGGTGGCCAGCGCGTGCGCGACCTCGGCGCCGGTCAGGTCCGGGTGGCTGCGCACGTGTTCGCGCAGGCGCTGGATCTGCGCCCGGAGCGCCTGCTTGGTCCGCGCCGTGACGATCCACAGCACCGGCCGGGCCCCGGGGGCGGGCCGCCGGGCCGGCGGCGCGGCCGCGGCGGGCGCCTGCTCGACGATCACGTGCGCGTTGGTGCCGCCCATGCCGAACGACGACACGCCGGCGAGCAGCGGCGCGTCCGGCCGCGGCCAGGGGGTCAGGGCGGTCTGGACCGCCAGTGCGTCGAGCGGGATGCCGGGGTTGGGGGTCTCGTAGTTCAGGCTCGGCGGCAGGGCGCGGTGGTGCACGCTGAGGACGGCCTTGAGCAGACCGACGATGCCCGCGGCGCCTTCCAGGTGGCCGACGTTCGTCTTGGCGGATCCGACCCGCAGGGCGCTGCCGGCCTCGCCGGACCCGGCCGGGTCGCGGTAGGGCGCCCCGCGGGGGGGGGGCGCGGCGGGGGTGTTG
>NZ_JBEXJK010000602.1:0-3465 GCF_040609095.1 Kitasatospora sp. NPDC004799 | reverse complement strand
GTCGGCGCCGGCTTCACCGGACTGGCCGCCGCGCACGAACTCGCCCTGGCGGGCCTGCGCTGCCGGATCGTCGAGGCCGCCGACCGGATCGGCGGCCTCGCCGCGACCTTCCCGGTCGGCGACCGCGAGCTGGAGCGGTTCTACCACCACTGGTTCGACTCCGACCGGGAGATCTTCCGGCTCTGCGCGGAACTCGGCTGCGCGGACCTGGTCGAACGCCACCCCACCAGCACCGGCGTCTACCACGCCAACGCGGTGTACCGCCTCTCCAGCCCGCTCGACGTGCTGCGCTTCGCCCCGCTGCCCCCGGCCGACCGGCTGCGGCTCGGCCTGTCGGCCCTGCGGGCCGGCCGGGTGCGGCACTGGCGCGAGCTGGAGTCGCTCACCGCCGAGCAGTGGCTGGTCCAGCTGGGCGGGCGCCGGGCCTACGAGGTGGTCTGGCGCCCGCTGCTGGAGGGCAAGTTCGGCTCCTACGCCTCGCAGGTCGGCGCCACCTGGATGTGGACCAAGCTGCACCTGCGCGGCGGCAGCCGCTCCCGCTCCGGCCAGGAGGTGCTGCACTACCTGCGCGGCGGCTCCGGCGCCCTGCTGGACGCCTGGTGCACGCGGCTCGAGCAGCTGGGCGTGGAACTGCACACCGGCAGCCCGGTCGACGCGGTGCTGGTCGGGGAGCGGGGCGTGACCGGCGTCCGGGCGGGCGGGCGGACCCTGCGGGCCCGCCGGGTCCTGGTCACCACCGCCCCCGGCCTGCTGGCGGGCATGCTCGACGACGCCGCCGGCGCCCACCCCGCCGTCCCGGGACTGGTGCGCCGGCTGCGCTCCGTCCCGTACCTGGCCAACCTCTGCCTGGTCCTGGAGAACCGCCGGGCCCTGTCCGACACCTACTGGCTCAACGTCACCGACCCGGCGTTCCCGTACGTCGGCGTCATCGAGCACACCAACCTCGACGCGCCGGAGCGCTACGGCGGCCGGCACCTCGTCTACCTGTCCAAGTACCTCCCCGTCGACGCCGAGCTGTACCGGATGAGCGACGAGCAGGTCTACCGCCACAGCCTGCCCCACCTGCGCCGGATGTTCCCCCGGTTCCGCGAGGACTGGGTGCACCGCTACCACGTCTGGCGGGCCGAGCACGCCCAGCCGGTGGTCACCCCCGGCTACTCCCGGCGCGTCCCCGAGGTCGAGTGCGCCGTGCCCGGCCTCTACATGTCGAGCATGGCGCAGGTCTTCCCGGAGGACCGCGGCACCAACTACGCCGTGCGGCACGGTCGTTCGGCCGGACGGCTCATCGCGGACCGGATCCGCACCCGCGATCGCGCGGGACTCCGCACGGGGGCACCCACCGAGGAGGCGGTATGAACGACCTGCTGGACATCGCGGCCGCCGAGGACCTGACCGAGGAGCAGGTCCACGCGCTCTACCGGAGCTTCGTCAGCCGCAGCCAGGTCTCCCTGGTCGGGGCGTTCGGCTTCGGCCACGACCTGGTCGAGAGCGCCGAGGGCTGCTGGATCACCCTGCGCGACGGCCGGCGCGTGCTGGACTTCACCGGCGGGATCGGCGTCCTCAACCACGGCCACAACCACCCGCGGATCCTCGCCGCCCGCCGGCGCTTCGCCGAGCAGCGCCGGATGGAGGTCCACAAGAACTACCTCTCGCCCTACGTCGCGGCCCTCAGCCACAACCTCGCCCGGCTGCTCCCCGGCGACCTGGACGTCAGCTACTTCCCCAACTCCGGTGCGGAGGCCGTCGAGGGCGCCGTCAAACTCGCCTACAAGTACCACGCGGGCCGGCGGGGCACGGTGCTGCACACCGACATCTCCTTCCACGGCAAACTGCTCGGCGCGGGCAGCCTCACCGCCTCCCCCGAACTCCACTTCGACTACCCGAGGATCCCCGGCACCGACTACTTCGGCTACGGCGACCTCGACTCCTTCGCCCTCGCCCTGGACCGGCACCGGGCGCTGGACGGCGGCAGCGACGTCTACGCGGTGGTCCTGGAGCCGTTCAGCGCCTCCAGCCTGCGCGCGTGCTCCGGGGAGTTCCTGCGCGAGGTGCGCCGGCTCTGCACCGAGCAGGACATCGTGCTGGTCTTCGACGAGGTCTACACCGGCTGGGGCCGCACCGGCGCGCTGTTCCACTTCATGCACCACCCCGGGCTGGTCCCCGACGTCGTGACGATGTCCAAGTCCTTCGGCGGCGGCAAGGCCTCCATCGCCGGGTACGTGGCCCGCGGCCCCGTGTTCCGCCGCGCCTACGACACCCTCCAGGACGCCACCCTGCACAGCACCACCTACTACGGCTTCGGCGAGGAGACCGCCACCGCGCTGGAGGCCGTCGCCGTCGCCGTCGAGGACGACTACCCGGCTCGCGCCCGCAAACTCGGCGCCGTCCTGGAGCCCGGCCTGCGGCGGATCGCCGACCGGCACCCCGGCCTGGTCGCCTCGACCGCCGGGAGCGGCGCCCTGCACGGCGTCTTCCTCAAGGCCGGACCGGCCGCGCTCGACCGCCTGCTGCCGCTGCTCCCGGCAGCACTCGGGCGCGACGCCCGGCTCCGCACCAAACTGATCACCGGAGCGGTGATCGCCGCCCTCTACCGCGACCACGGCGTGCTCACCTTCTTCGGCTCCAACCACGGCCTGCCACTGGTCGTCGCGCCGCCGCTGGTCGCCGAGGAACCCGAGGCGCAGACCTTCCTGCGGGCGCTCGACGAGGTGCTCGGACAGGGCGCGGTCCGCCTGCTCGGCCGGTTCGCCAAGGAACTCGCCACCGGGAGGCTCCGGCCGTGACCGTCGACCTCCTGCTGCTGCACGACGGCCCGGTCGCCCGGGAGCTGCCCGAACGGATCTGGTACCCGGTCTGGGACTCGGGCGCCAAGCTCGACCACGCGGTGCGCACCGTCGCGCAGGCCCGCTCGGTCGCCGCCGCCGACCTCAAGGCCCAGCTCGGCCTGCTGGACGCCCGCCACCTCGCCGGGGACCGGGCGCTCACCGACGAGCTGCGCTCCGCGGTGCTCACCGACTGGCGCGCGAGCGCCCCCGCGCGCCTGCCCGAGCTGCGCGAGCTGGGCCGCGAGCGGGCCGAACGGCACGGTGAGCTGTCCTTCCTGCTGGAGCCCGACCTCAAGGAGGCCCGCGGCGGCCTGCGCGACGTCGTGGCGCTGGACGCGATCGCCGCCAGCTGGCTGGCCGACGCGCCCCGGGACGGCCTGGACGCCGCCGCGCAGCGGCTGTCCGACGTGCGCGACGCCCTGCACCTGGCCACCGGCCGGGCCACCGACCGGCTCGCCCTCCAGGACCAGGACCAGGTCGCCGAGCGGCTCGGGGTGCTGGACGCCGACACCCTGCTGCGCCAGGTCTACGAGGCCGCCCGCACCATCGCCTACGCGGGCGACGTCACCTGGCGGGCGGTGGACCGGGTGCTCGCGGCCGGCGGAAAGCCGGCCAAGACAGTGGCCCGCCACGCCGCCAT
>NZ_JBEXJK010000601.1:0-3470 GCF_040609095.1 Kitasatospora sp. NPDC004799 | reverse complement strand
CCCCTCTTCCCCTACACCCCGCTCTTCCTATCGGGCGGGCCCGCTCTCCGGCCGCGGCCATCCGGCGGGCCGCGGCCGCGCCCCGCGGAAGCCTCGGCTTCCGGGGGCGTCGGCGCGTCGACGCAGTGCCGGTTCAGCCGCCGAGCCGGTCCACGGCCGTCACCCGCAGCACCGCCCGGCCCTCCTCGTCCGAGCCGTACAGGTCGACCTCGGCGCTGATGCCCCAGTCGTGGTCGCCCTCCGGGTCGTCGAAGATCTGCCGGACCCGCCAGGCGGAGTCCTCCTCCTCGATGATCAGCATCTTCGGGCCGCGCGCGTCCGGGCCGGTGCCGAGGTCGTCGTACTCGTCCCAGTAGCCGTCCATGGCGTCCGCCCAGCGGTCCGCGTCCCAGCCGTACTCGCCGTCCAGCTCGCCGAGCTCGTCCCAGCGCTCCAGCGCGCAGAGCTCGACCCGGCGGAACATCTCGTTGCGCACCAGGACGCGGAAGGCGCGGGCGTTGGCGGTGACCGGCGCCGGCTTGTCGTCCAGCCGCACCTCGGCGGCCTGCGGCTCGGTCGGGTTGGCCAGCTGCTCCCACTCGTCCAGCAGGCTGGAGTCGACCTGGCGGACCAGCTCGCCGAGCCAGGCGATGACGTCCTTGAGGTCGTCGGTCTTCACGTCCTCGGGGACGGTCTGCTCCAGTGCCTTGAACGCGCCGGCCAGGTAGCGCAGCACGATGCCCTCGGTGCGCGCCAGCTCGTAGAAGCCGACGTAGTCCGAGAAGGTCATCGCCCGCTCGTACAGGTCGCGGACCACCGACTTCGGCTGCAGCTGGTGGTCGCCGATCCACGGGTGCGCCCGGCGGTACACCTCGTAGGCGTGGGTGAGCAGCTCCTCCAGCGGCTTCGGGTAGGTGATCTCCTGGAGCCGCTCCATCCGCTCCTCGTACTCGACGCCGTCCCGCTTCATCTCGCCGACGGCCTCGCCGCGCGCCTTGTTCTGCTGGGCGGCGAGGATCTGGCGCGGGTCGTCGAGGGTCGCCTCGACGACCGAGATCACGTCCATCGCGTACGAGGGGGAGGTCGGGTCGAGCAGCTCGAAGGCGGCCAGCGCGAAGGTGGAGAGCGGCTGGTTGAGCGCGAAGTTCTCCTGGAGGTCCAGGGTGAGGCGGACGATCCGGCCCTCGGCGTCCGGCTCCGGCAGCCGCTCCACCACGCCGCCCTCCAGCAGCGAGCGGTAGATGGCGATCGCGGTGCGGATGTGGCGGCGCTGCGCGGCCCTGTCCTCGTGGTTGTCGGTCAGCAGCTTGCGCATCGCCTCGAAGGCGTTGCCCGGGCGGCCGATCACCGACAGCAGCATCGCGTGGCTCACCTTGAACCGGGAGACCAGCGGCTCCGGGTCGGCGGCGATCAGCTTGTCGAAGGTCTCCTCGGTCCAGCCGACGAAGCCCTCCGGCGCCTTCTTGCGCACCACCTTGCGCTTCTTCTTCGGGTCGTCCCCGGCCTTGGCGATCGCCTTGTCGTTCTCGATCACGTGCTCCGGCGCCTGCGCCACCACCTGGCCGACGGTGTCGAAGCCGGCCCGGCCGGCCCGGCCGGCGATCTGGTGGAACTCGCGGGCGCGCAGGATGCGCACCCGCTGGCCGTCGTACTTCGACAGGGCGGTGAACAGCACCGTGCGGATCGGCACATTGACACCGACGCCGAGGGTGTCGGTGCCGCAGATGACCTTCAACAGGCCCGCCTGGGCGAGGCGTTCGACCAGCCGGCGGTACTTCGGCAGCATGCCCGCGTGGTGCACGCCGATGCCGTGGCGGACGAAACGGGACAGGTTGCGGCCGAACTTGGTGGTGAAGCGGAAGTTGCCGATCAGCTCGGCGATGGCCTCCTTCTCCGCCTTCGAGCACATGTTGATGCTCATCAGCGACTGGGCCCGCTCCACCGCCTCCTTCTGGGTGAAGTGCACGACGTAGACCGGCGCCTGGCCGGTCTGCAGCAGCTCCTCCAGGGTGTCGTGCAGCGAGGTGCGGCGGTACTCGTAGAACAGCGGCACCGGGCGGGTCGCGTTGCGCACCACGGTGGTCGGCCGGCCCGTGCGGCGGGTCAGGTCCTCCTCGAAGCGGCGGACGTCGCCGAGCGTCGCGGACATCAGCAGGAACTGCGCCTGCGGCAGCTCCAGCAGCGGGATCTGCCAGGCCCAGCCGCGGTCCGGCTCGGCGTAGAAGTGGAACTCGTCCATGACCACCTGGCCGATGTCCGCCCGGGCGCCGTCGCGCAGCGCGATCTGGGCGAGCACCTCGGCGGTGCAGCAGATGATCGGCGCGGTCGGGTTCACGCTCGCGTCGCCGGTCATCATGCCGACCTGCTCGGTGCCGAACATCTTCACCAGGTCGAAGAACTTCTCCGAGACCAGCGCCTTGATCGGGGCGGTGTAGAACGTCCGCTGCCCCTCCGCCAGCGCCGCGAAGTGCGCGCCCGCCGCCACCAGGCTCTTGCCCGAGCCGGTCGGCGTCGCCAGGATCACGTTGTTCCCGGACACCAGCTCGATCAGCGCCTCCTCCTGCGCCGGGTACAGCGTGATCCCCCGCTCCTCCGCCCAGGCTGCGAACGTCTCGTACAGCGCGTCGGGGGTGGCGGGCTTCGGCATCAGATCAAGGAGGGTCACCCGGCTATCTTGCCTGCTCGCCGCCACCCCGGGCAAAGCCCGGCGCCGGGGAGCGCGGGGCGGCGGGCGGCGGTGGGCGGGTGGCCCGGTTGTGGCGACCGGCCAGCCGGACGCGCCGATCATGTGCCGATCGGCACATTGATCCCGGTTCGGGCAGCGTGCCAGAGTGCCGGGCATGAACCCTTCGCTCGCGGCTGAGCCGCGCTCCTCCGCCGTGGCCCCGGCGAACGTGTTCGACTGGCTCGACGAGACGGCCGAGATGCGGGCGGAGGCCGGGCTGACGCGGACGGTGCGCAGCCGGGCGGCGGACGACGGGGTGCTGGACCTCGCGGGCAACGACTACCTGGGGCTGACCAGGCATCCGGTGGTCGTCCGGGCGGCGGCGGACGCGGCGCTGCGCTGGGGCGGGGGGTCGACGGGCTCGCGGCTGGTGACCGGGACGACCGCGCTGCACACCGAACTGGAGGAGGAGCTGGCCGAGTTCTGCGGGGTGGAGGCCGCGCTGGTGTTCTCCTCCGGGTACACGGCCAACCTCGCGGCGCTCACGGCGCTCACCGACCCGGACACCCTGATCGTCTCCGACGCCTACAACCACGCCTCGCTGATCGACGGCTGTCGGCTCGCCCGCGCCGACGTCCAGCGCGTCCCGCACAGCGACCCGGCGGCGGTCGCCGAGGCGCTCGCCGGGCGGGCGAAGCGGCGGGCGCTGGTGGTCACCGACTCGGTGTTCTCGGTGGACGGCGACGCGGCCCCGCTGCCCGCGCTGTCCGCCGCCGCCCGCGCGCACGGCGCCGCGCTGCTGGTGGACGACGCCCACGGGCTGGGC
>NZ_JBEXJK010000600.1:0-3531 GCF_040609095.1 Kitasatospora sp. NPDC004799 | reverse complement strand
GGCCCGGTCCGCGCCAGGGCGGCGGCCTGCGCGCCCCCGGCGGTGTCCGGTCCGCCGGGAACAGCGGGACGGGCAGGTCCGGCACCGGGTCCGTCGGGACCGACCGGCGTGGCGGACGCGGCGGCCTTCGGCTCGGTCGGCTCCTCGGAGCCCTCGACCGGCTCCACCACCGACCCCCGGCCGTCACTGCGGTCCACCACCGGCACCGACTGGGTGGGCGTGCGCACCGCCGGGACCGACTTCAGACCCATCGTGTGCCCGGCCTGCACCTCGGCCAGCATCCGGGCGGCCTCGTCCGCGGTGGGCCGCTCGGCCGGGTCCTTGGCCATCAGCGCGGCCAGCACCGGCCCCAGCGGCCCGGCCCGCCGCGACTCCGGCAGCGGCTCGTCGACCACCGCGGCGAGCGTGGTGATCGGCGAGTCCCGCCGGAACGGCGACTGGCCCTCGACCGCCGCGTACAGCGTCGCCCCGAGGCCCCACAGGTCGGAGGCCGGCCCGGGCCGCTCGCCCTGGGCCCGCTCCGGCGCCAGGTAGTCCGGCGAGCCGACCAGGTCCCCCGGCCGGGTCAGCTCGGTCGAGCCCTCGTACTTCGCGATGCCGAAGTCCAGCAGCACCACCCGCCCGGTGCCGCGCTCCAGCAGCACGTTGGCCGGCTTCACGTCCCGGTGCAGCACGCCCAGCTGGTGGCCGCGGTGCAGCGCGGCCAGCACCTGGCTGCCCACCTCGGCGGCGGCGCGCGGCTGCAGCGTGCCGTCCTGGCTGATCACGTCGGCCAGCGAGCGGCCGTCGACCAGCTCCATCACGATCCACGGCCGGCCGTCCTGCTCCAGCACGTCGTGCACGGTGATCACGCCGGGGTGCTTGATCCGCGCGGCCGCGCTGGCCTCGCGCTTCATCCGGGCGTGCAGGATCTGCAGGTCCTCCTCGGGCAGGTGGTTGACGGTCAGCTCCTTGACCGCGACCTCCCGGTCGAGCATCCGGTCCCAGGCCCGCCAGACGGTGCCCATGCCGCCCCGGCCGAGCCGCTCGCCGAGCTCGTACCGCCCGGCCAGCAACCGCTCCGCCTCGGCCGCCTCCGGCCGGTCCTGCACACCCATCTGCGCCCGCTCCCCCACACATTCCGCCTGCCGTCACCGCGACGGAGGGCCTGGTGCAGACCACTGTTCGAACAAATCCCACGCACACATTAGGCGCACCCCGCCTCCCCCGGTAATCACGCCCACCCCGCGGACCGGGCGGCCGGAATCGCCGCGGCCCGTCAGCCTGCGAACAGCACCACCGCGGCGATTCCCAGCGCGAGCAGCACGAACACTCCGCCCACCAGCAACGGGCCCAGCAGGGCGGGGGATATCCGGGGCGGCTTCGCCCCGCCGCCTGCCCCGGAGGCCCCACCGTTCCCGCCCTTTCGGGCACTCCTCCCGGCCCGGGCGCCCACGGACCCCCCGCCGCGCCGCCGCGGCACCAGCGGCGCCTCCGGCTTCAGCACCGGCATCGCCGCCGCCCGCTCCTCGTCGACCGGCTCCGGCGCCCCCGCCAGCAGCTCCGCCAGCTCCCCGCGCACCGCCTCCGCGGTCGGCCGCCGCGCCGGATCGGGCTGCAGCAGCCGCTCGACCAGCGGCGCGAGCGGCCCGCACACCACCGCGGGCTCGCGCCGCCCGTCCCGTACCGCCGTCACCAGCTCCGGCACGTTCCGCTCCGGGTACGGCGCGCGGCCGGTGACCAGCCGCTGCAGCAGCACCCCGAGCGCCCAGCAGTCGCCCGCCGGGCCGCCGTCCAGCGGCCAGCGCTCCGCCACCGGGCCGACCAGGGTGGCCCGCACCTCGTACCGGCGCCGCCCGCCCGGCCCGCCGAGCTCCTCGGCCAGCGCCTCCTCCGCCACCCCGGCGAGCAGCCCGCCGAGCATCGCCGCGCCGTCCTCGCAGACCAGCACCGACTCCGCGGTCAGGGCGCCGTGGGTCAGCCCGGCCGCGTGCAGCGCCCGCAGCGCGCCGGCCACGTCCGCCGCCACCTCGGCCGCCCGGTACGGCGGCAGCGGCCCGTCGGCGAGCAGCTCGGCCGCCGTCCGCCCGACCGGCCGCTCCTCCGCCGTCCACAGCAGCTCGCCCTCGACGAACGCGCCGACCCCGCGCAGCAGCCGCGGGTGCGCGACCGGCGCGGCCGAGCCGACCGCCGCCACCCGCCGCACCAGCCGGTCCGCCTGCGCCGCGGCGGCCTCCTCCACGTCCTGACCGACCGTCAGCAGCCCTGGCAGCTCCAGGGCGCTCAGCAGCACCGATTCGCCGGTCCGCTCGTCCACCGCGTCGGCACGCAGCGGTTCAGGACGGTCCGTCAGCCGGTACCGCCCCGCCAGCAACTGCCCGGGGGCGCCTCGCATGCCAGTTCCTCTCGCTCACCGATCAGACTACTGAGCGGCTCCCTTAGGCTCGATCCCATGGACTGGACCGATCTGATCGACACCGCCTTCGAGGCGTCAGGAAACAGCAGCAAAGCCAACCACGCCGAGGCCCTCCGGGCCGTCGAGGGGACCGTCATCGACGGCGAGAAGCCGGTCGCCTCGACCGCCGGGCGCCACCCCGACCACTTCCGCAAGGGGGTGCTCGTGCTGACCACCCATCGGCTGCTCTTCCTGAAGGACGGGAAGCCGCCGGTGCCGGTTCCGCTCGCCGCCGTCACCGACGCCACCGTGACCCGCAGCAAGCTCAACGGCGAAGTGCTCCTGGTGGTGGCGCTCACCGGCTCGCACCGCTTCGAGGACGTGGTCAAGGCCGAGTTCTTCGCCGAGCAGCTCCGGGCCGCCGCGCGCGCCGCCCGCAACGCCCCGAAGGCCGTACCCGCCGCCGCGGTGGCCGAGGCCGCCACCGGCGAACAGCTCATCGGCCAGCTCGAACGGCTGGCCGCCCTGCGCACCTCCGGCGCCCTCACCGAGGAGGAGTTCTCCCGCGCCAAGCAACGCCTGATCGGCTGACCCGGGGCCGGTCGTCGAACGCGCGTCTGCGGAGCGTCCGGCGACGGGCCCTACGGCGCGGGCTGGAAACTGTTGAAGACGACGTCCCGGACCGGGGCCTGGGCGGCCCACTCCGCGTCCGGGACGATCCAGTAGATCGAGTACCCGTACTTGGCCGGGGTCCCGGTCACGAAGCCGCGGTTGAGCGAGTGCATCCTGGGGGTGCCGTTGGTCCACTCCCAGTCCGCCGCGTTGGTCCACTGCCGGTAGGTGATCGCCGCCAGGTTCAGCCGCTGGTAGTTGCTCACCTGACCGCGGACGTTCGGCTCCGACTCCTGCCAGTCCGCGACCGCGCTCTCACCGGGCGACGTGGTCCACTCGATCCGCAGCTGGCTGCCGTCGGCCGCGTTCTTGAAGATCCGCCGGTTGGCGTCCGACCCGGCCGGCTGCAGACCGTCCGGGAGCACCACCGAGAAGCCGCTCGGGTCCTTGTACTCGTGGTACCCGGCCGGCACACCGGCCGGCGCGGGCTGCGCCGGCGACGGGGTCTGCACCGGCGCCGGGGGCTGGGCGGTGGCCGCCGGCAC
>NZ_JBEXJK010000599.1:0-3540 GCF_040609095.1 Kitasatospora sp. NPDC004799 | reverse complement strand
CTGTCCTCCTGATGTCCACCCCTACGCTCAACCCCGCACCGGCCGACCAGGCCGTCGAGCCCGCCGCGCCGCACAGAGTGGCGAGCAGACCGCCGACCACCGCGATCGCCGCGGCGCCGACGAAGGCCGCGGAGAAGCCCGAGGTCAGGCCCTCGACGGTGGCGTCCGGGGTCCGGGCGCCGGCCAGCGCGGTCATCGCGGCCAGGCCGAGCGCCGAGCCCACCTGGTAGCCGGTGTTGACGATGCCGGAGGCGAGGCCGCCGTCCTCCGGGGGCGCGCTGGAGATCGCGGTGCCGAGCGAGGGGATGAAGGCGAGCGCCATGCCGATCGCGGCGAGCAGCGAGGCGGGCAGCACGTCGGTCCAGAAGTTGCCGTCCGGGCGGGCCAGCGAGAGCCCGAACAGACCGGCGCCGAGGGCCAGCATGCCGGTGACGACCAGCGCCTTGGGGCCGAAGCGGGCGATCAGCTTGGGCGCCAGGGTGATCATGATGCCCATGATGGCGACGGTCATCGGCAGCAGGGCCGCGCCGCTGGCGAAGGCGCCGAGGTGGAGCACCTGCTGGAGGTAGAGGTTGAGGAAGAACCACATCGGCACCCAGGCCGCGGCCAGCAGGAACTGGGCGAGGTTGGCGGCGCCGAGGTTCGGCACCCGGAAGATGCTCAGCCGCATCAGCGGCTCGCGGCGCTTGCCCTGGATGACCAGGAAGACGATCAGCAGCACGGCGGCGCCGGCCAGGGTCAGCAGGGTCGGGGCCGAGGCCCAACCCGCCTCCGGGGCACGGACGACGGCGTACACCGCGGCCGCCAGGCCGCCGGTGACGGTGAGCGCGCCGACGACGTCGATGCCGCCGCTGCGCCGGGGCGCGGTGGGCATCAGCGCGGGGGTGGCGAGCAGCGCGACCACGGCCACCGGGATGTTGATGTAGAACACCCACGGCCAGCTGATGTACTGGGTGATCAGGCCGCCGAGGAAGACGCCCGCGGTGCCGCCGGCCGGTGCCGCCGCGCCGTACAGGGCGAAGGCCTTGGTGAGCTCCTTGGGGTTGCCGCCGAAGAGCATCATCAGCAGGGTGAGCGCCGAGGGGGCGATCAGTGCGGCGCCGAGGCCCTGGACGCCGCGACCGGCCAGTTCGGTCGGCACGTTCTGGGCGAGCCCGGCGAGCAGCGAGCCGGCGCCGAGGATCGCCCAGCCGGCGCTGAACAGGCGGCGGGCGCCGAGCAGGTCGGAGAGCCGTCCGCCGAGCAGGAGCAGGCCGCCGAAGGCGACCACGTACGCGTTGAACACCCAGGACAGGTCCTCCTGGCCGAAGCCGAGGTCGTCCTTCATCTTGGGCAGGGCCACCCCGATGATCGAGGTGTCCATGATCACCACGAACTGCGCGGCGGCGATCAGCGCCAGCGCGCGCCACCTCCGGGGGTTCGGCCCGGTGTTGTCGGTTGCCATTTCTCTTGCTCCTTACCCATTGGGGGTATCTGCCAGCGGCCGGGGCCGGGGGCGTCCGGACGCGGCCGAAGGTCGTCAACTCGCAGTACGGGCAAGGTGAGCGCCTCCGGCCGACGGCTCCGGCGGGGACGTCGATGAACATACCCTAGGGGGGTAGGGTTTATCTACGGAAGGCAGCCGGGGAATCCGGCGCCATGGGGGTGGGGGGTATGTGCCTCGGGACCCGACAGGGCGCGGGGCGGGAATCCGGTGATCTCCGGCGGGGTTCACCCGGTGTCAGCACTCAGTGAAACGAAGGGACTTCCGTGCGCGCCATCCGGATCGACCGTTTCGGCTCCCCCGAGGTCCTCGACCTCGTCGAGGAGCAGCGGCCCGTGCCCGGCCCCGGGGAGGTGCTGGTGCGGACCGTCGCGACCGGCATCAACCCCGTGGACGACAAGACCCGGGAGGGGGCCATCGGCGAGGGGACTCCCCCGCTGCCGCTGACCCTCGGCTGGGACCTGGCCGGGGTGGTGGTCGACGGCGGCGCCGGCCCGCTGCGGGCCGGGGAGCGGGTGTTCGCGATGTCGCACCAGCTCGACACCGCCCGGGGCACCTGGGCCGACCTGGTCGCCCTTCCGGCGGAGGCGGTGGCCGTCGCACCGCGGACGGTCAGCCTGGTCGAGGCCGCCACGCTGCCGCTGCCCGGCCTGACGGCGCTGCAGACCCTGGACTGGCTCGCGGTGTCGGCCGGCGAGCGGCTGCTCGTGGCCGGCGCCGCCGGTGCGGTCGGCGGCCTGGCCCTGCAGATCGCCCGGGCGCGCGGCGCCGAGGTGGACGCCCTGGTCTCCCGGGACGGCCAGGCCGCCTTCGCCCGCGAGCACGGCGCGGGCCTGGTCTCCACCGACCCCGCCGACTTCCGGGGCCGCCGCTACGACGCCGTCTTCGACACCTTCGGGGCCTTCGTCACGGAGGCGGTCGCGGACGGCGGCCGGTACGCGTCCATCGCCACTCAGGCCGGCCCGGTGCCCGACCTCTCCGCCCGGGGTGTGCGCACCACCGTCCACCAGGTCCGCGAGGACGGCGCCGGGCTGGCCGAACTGGCCCGGCTCGTGGACGACGGCGCCCTGCGCCCGCGCGTGCACGCCACCTACGGGCTCCACCGGATCCGGGCCGCGCACGAGCGGTTCCGGGAGGGCGGGCTGAGCGGGAAGATCGTCGTCACCTTCTGAGACCTCCCGGTCGTGCCCGGGCCGGGGCGACGGCCGTCGCCCCGGCCCCGCGCGTCACCGGATCACCGTGCCGCCGAGGGGAGTTCGCCGGGCCGGTCGGCCGCGCCCTTGGCGAGGACGGCCGAGGTGCCGACCACCGTCCCGGCCGGGCCCGCCTCGCCGTCCTCGCCGAGGACCGTGCGCTCGCCGAGGAACGCGTACGTGGTCCGGTCGAAGATCCACTGCGTCTGCTGCCCGTGCGCCGTACGGGCCACGGCGATGCCCTCGCGCCCGGCGGCGTCGACGGCCGACGGGACGACGGTGACCCCGGGGATCCGTTCGGCGGCCCGGCAGAGCGCGGCGCCGACCTGCGGCGGGGCCCAGGTCTCGGCCAGCAGGTCGCCGATCGCGGCGAAGGCCCGCTGGTCCGGGTCCCCGCCGCGGCCGCCGTCCCGGATCAACGCCAGCAGGGCGTCCGGGTCGGTGGGCAGCGCGGCGACGTAGGTGTGGGTCGGCGCGTCGATCGACGGGGCGCCTCCGCCCGGGGCGCCTCCGCGCGGGGCGTCGAGCCGGCTGTCGGGACCGCCCTGCTCGCGCAGCAGGCCGGGACGGCTGCCGTCGGCGGAGAGCCAGACCTGCCGGGTGTGCACGGGCGCCATGGTCACCGGACCGCCGTCCGCGCTCTGCGCCGCGTAGCCGACCCGGCTCTCGATGTAGACGAACTGGTCGGCGCGGACCGGCGGTTGCTCCGGACCGTCGGCGGCGGCGAGCGCGATGCGGTCGAGGAGGCGCACCGCCTCGGCGGTGGCGGTGACGCCCTCGGAGACCGCCGGGGGCTCGCGCCCGGGCGCACCCCCGAGGTCCACCGCCAGGACGCCGGCGACGGCCAGGGCGCAGGCGAGCGCC
>NZ_JBEXJK010000598.1:0-3565 GCF_040609095.1 Kitasatospora sp. NPDC004799 | reverse complement strand
CGGCAACGGCGTCTCCGAGCTGATCCAGATGGCCGTCACCGCGCTGGTCGACGACGGCGACGAGGTACTCGTCCTCGGCATCGAGACCTCCTGCGACGAGACCGGCGTCGGCATCGTGCGCGGCACGAACACGGCGTGCCACGGGGCCGCAAGTCGGGCGCGCCTGGCGGCGGCGAAGGTGATGACGATCCACAGCGCGGCCGAACCGGCTTGCGCCGCCATCGCCGGAAGCACGAGCCCGGAACCGGTCGAGGACCAGGCCCGGCCGAGCACGGCGATCAGGGTGAGGGCGGCGACGACGGGCTGGACCAGGGCGGTGAGCGGGGAGGCGGCGATGACGCCGAGCAGGGCCAGGATTCCTGAGGCGCGGAAGCGGCGCAGGGTGTGGCGGGGGTTGCGGGTGTGCACCGTCGTCGTCATCAGGAAGCCCTTGAACCAGCGGGTGCGCTGCCGGACGAACGGGCCGACCGTGCCGAGGGCCTCCTCCCAGGTGACCGTCTCGATCGTCTCGGTGCGGTAGCCGAGTGCGGCGCAGCGCATGCCGAGGTCGGCGTCCTCGGTGACGTTCCAGGCGTCCCAGCCGCCGAGGCGGCGCAGTGTGTCGGTGCGGAAGTGGTTGCTGGTCCCGCCGAGGGGGATCGGCATCCGCAGGCGCGCCAGGCCGGGAAGGAACAGGCCGAACCGCAGCGCGTATTCCATGGCGAACTGCTTGGTCAGCCAGTTGTCGGTGGGGTTGCGGAACAGCAGTCGGGCCTGGACGCAGGCCAGTTGCGGGCCGCGCGCGGCGAACCGGGCCGCGACGTGCCGCAGTTGTGCGGGGTCCGGGCGGTCCTCGGCGTCGAAGATCACCAGGAGTTCGCCGCGGGCCAGCATCAGGCCCAGGTTCACCGAGCGGGGTTTGGTCTGGGGTGGGCCGGGCGGGAGCTGGACGACGCGGACGAACGGGGGCGGGTCGGCGGCGAGCACCGCCCGGGTGGTGTCCGGGTCGTGCCGTTCCACCAGGATCAGCACCTCGAGCCGGTCGGGCGGGTAGTCCAGCCCGGCCAGGTGCCGCACCAGGCCACCGATCACCCCGGCCTCCCGGTAGGCGGGCACCAGCACGGTGTAGAAGGGGAGTTCGGCCTCCGGAACCGGTGGGTCCGCGGGCCTGCCGCCCTGGCCTCCCCCCGCCAGCAGACCGGTCAGCGCGACCACGGCGTGCAGCAGGCTGTAGCCCGTCACCACCGCGATCAGCAGCGCGAGCGCGGGCAGCGGTGCGAGCACCACGCCCGCCAGTGCGCCGGCCGCGCCGACGGCCAGTGCCACCAGCTGCCAGCGGGCGAAGCCGGACTTCGCGGCCAGGTCCGGATGCCGCCGGGTGAAGCCGTCGGCCATCTCGTCGGCTATCCGGTCCGGCCACTGCTCCAGGATCCGGCGCTGCGTCTCCGCGCTGCCGCGCGCCAGTGCTGCGACCACGTCCGTCTCGACGAGCCCCGTCATGCCACCACCCCCGTGCTTCCCTAGGTATGACAAGAACTATCAGCTCAGGGCGTCCGCCCGTAGGTGCCTCAGGTACCGGCAGCAGGCAGGGCCGCACGGCCCGCTCCGCTCGCGCCCGCCCGCCCGCCCGCCCGCAAGCACCGCCGGACCCAAGGAGGCCGAGGCCAAGGACTCGCCGAAGGCCCGACGGCAGCCCGGACTACCTGGAGCCCGCCACAGGGCGCGACTTGTAGAAGGACTCCTCCAAGTAGGCGGCCTCGTGCGGCTGGTAGGGCTCCTCCAGGTAGGCGGCCTCGTCTTCGTCGAGTTCGACGTCCACCGCGGCGACCGCGTCGGCCAGCTGGGCCGGCTTGGTGACCCCGACGATGGGCGAGGTCACCGCCGGGTTGCGCATGACCCAGGCCAGGGCGACCTGGGCCGGGGACAGACCCCGCTTGCCCGCGATCTCGTGGACGCGCTCGGCCACTGCCTGGTCCCCGTCGCGGTAGAGGATCCTGCCGCCCTCGTCGGTCTTGGCGCGCGCCGTGGCGGTGTCCCGGACCCGCGTCAGCCTGCCCCGCGCCAGCGGGCTCCACGGGATCACGCCGACGCCCTGGTCGGCGCAGAGCGGGAGCATCTCCCGCTCGGCTTCCCGGTGGATGAGGTTGTAGTGGTCCTGCATCGACACGAACCGGGTCCAGCCGTTCAGGTCAGCCAGGTACAGGGCCTTGGCGAACTGCCAGGCGTACATGGACGAGGCTCCGATGTAGCGGACCTTCCCGGACTTGACCGCGTCGTGCAGCGCTTCGAGGGTTTCCTCGATCGGGGTGTCGTAGTCCCAGCGGTGGATCTGGTAGAGGTCGACGTAGTCGGTCCCCAACCGCTTCAGGGAGGCGTCGAGCTCGGCGAAGATCGCCTTGCGGGACAGCCCGGCGCCGTTCGGGCCGGGGCGCATCCGCATCCAGACCTTGGTGGAGAGAACGACCTCCTCGCGCCGGGCGAAGTCCTTGACCGCCTGACCGACGATCTCCTCACTGCTTCCGGCGCTGTACCCATTGGCCGTGTCGAGGAAGTTGACGCCGTCCTCGAGGGCCTGCTTGATGATCTCCCGGCTGGCGTCCGCGCCCAGCGACCAGGGCTCGCCGCCCCGGTCCGGCTCGCCGAAGCTCATGCAGCCGAGGGCGATGGCGGAGACTTCCAGACCGGTCGTTCCGAGTTTGATGTATCGCATGCTTCGAAACCTAGGAGTTGAAGTGCGTTCTAACGCAAATTCGGAGGCGTGGGGCCTGCACACCCTGTCAGGTTTCGACCGTTTCGGTCAGGCGTACCAGAGGACCCAGGAGTAGCGAGTAGCGAACTGTCAATTCTCGGCCGAGCGTGTGGGGCACCACTCAGCCCTCCCGACGGCAAGCCGCCCTGGCGGGTCCGTCGCCACGACCGATCATCGCTCGATTGCCAAGGGAGTCCGCCAGGAGGCGTGGGCGGTAACAGCAGAGCAGGCACGGCCCCTCCACCGCTGGGACACCCGGCCTCGGGACCCACGGGCGGAGGGCCCCCTTCGGGCGAAGGCCCTGCCCGGACGAAGGTGCTTCCCCTATCGTCGGGTGGCATGAGGGCTGTGGGGGCGGACGAGGACGGGGACGGGGTGCCGTACGCGGGGGTGCCGCCGGTCTTCGACGATCGCACCAGGGACGCGTGCGTCGTCGTGCCGGGCATCATGGGCAGCGTTCTGCAGGACACTGCGACGGGCCGCCCGTTGTGGGGGGCTGACCTGTCGATGCTCACCGACCCGCTGCTGGGCAGGGGCTTCCTGGGCGCACTGCACGCCGACGCGCAGGAGCGGGCCGCCGACGGCACCACCTTCCGGCGGGCGCCGGTGGCCCGGATCCGGGCGACCGGGCTGGTGTCGAGGCCGTGGTGGCTGCCGGTCCTGGAGGGCCTCGAACCGTACACCGACCTGACAGCGGCCCTGCGCAAGGCCACGCTCGCGCCGGAGGCAGTGCTGCCGTTCCCGTATGACTGGCGTCTGGCCGTCGCCTACAACGGGGCGGTGCTGGCCCGCGCGGCCCGCGCGCACCTGACGCGGTGGCGCGAGCAGGCCGCCGCC
>NZ_JBEXJK010000597.1:0-3572 GCF_040609095.1 Kitasatospora sp. NPDC004799 | reverse complement strand
GCCGACTTCAGCGACAGCGACTTCGGTGGCGGTGGCGACTTCGGCGGCGGGGACTGGTAACCCGCCGAGTCGACTCCCACGTCAGCGGCCCCGCTGGAGCACCGGCGGGGCCGCTGACGTCCTGGCGCGCGGTGGGCTTCCGCGGGCTGGGCGGGCGGGCGTCCGGCCGGGGCGTGTCCTAAGGTCGGGGCATGCACGGTCGCGACGCCCACAGTGAGGAACCGGTCCGGGTGACCGCCTGGGTCCGGGGGAAGGTCCAGCAGGTCGGCTTCCGCTGGTGGACCAGGGCGCGGGCGCTGGAGATCGGACTGACCGGATACGCCGGCAACCTCGGCGACGGCCGGGTGCAGGTGGTGGCCGAGGGGCTCGCCGCCGACTGCGAGGAGCTGCTGGCCCGGCTGCGCGGCCCGGGGACCCCGGGGAACGTCAGCGGGGTCACCGAGATCTGGACGGCCGTCGGCCCCGGCTACGAGGGCTTCGAGATCCGCTGAGCCGCCCCCGGGCCGGCCCGTCGGGGCCCTTTCGCGGCCAGCCGGCGGCCTGGCGGCGGCCCGCCGCGCGGGCTTCCGGGAATTGATCCGGAACTGGCGGTGTCACGAGGTTGCCATCCGGGCAGACTCGTGGTTGACTCCGCATCGAACGATGATCCACGAGCACGTGGTGGACCCGTCCCGAGGCCCCCAGGCGTGACCACACCGCCGGGCAGGTGACAGGGCGCGGTAGCGTGCGGTGATCGTGTTGACCCGTACCGTCTTTGGTGAGACGCTGGAAGCCCGCGCACACGACCGCGTTGTTCCGGCAGGCGCCTGCCCTCGTGAGTCCAGCTCACGGTGGTTGCGCCGTAGTGCCCAGCCAGCACTTCCGGTGACGCGCCGCGCGTGCGTCCCCCTTCCCCCTAGACCTGAACCGTTCCGGTTCGGTCACTCAGCGTGGAGGACCATTCATCATGGCAAAGGCGCTTCTCGGGTACGTCGGCGGCCCCGACCCGCGAATGCTCTCCGAGATGCGGCGGCTTCAGCAGCGCGTCCAGGATCTTGAAGCCGAGCTCCTTCGGATGCAGGCTGAGAACGACGCACTGACCGCTGTCGCTGGCGAGCACTCGTTGCTCCACAGCATCGATCTGGACCAGCGGGAGCCGGCTCTCACCTGAGTCCCGCCCGGTCCTCGCAGATCGACGCCGCTGTGCACTGAGTCGCCCCGAAAGGGACGCAGCTTGCAAGGGACGCCCGGATGTGGCGTCCCTTCGTCGTGTCGGACTCCGGATACAGTCGGTTCCCGTCCGAGCGATCGAGGGGACCGGCCGCGTGCACCTGAAGAGTCTGACGCTGCGCGGGTTCAAGTCCTTCGCGTCCAGCACCACCCTGCGCTTCGAGCCCGGCATCACCTGCGTCGTCGGCCCGAACGGCTCGGGCAAGTCGAACGTGGTCGACGCGCTGTCCTGGGTGATGGGCGAGCAGGGGGCCAAGTCGCTGCGCGGCGGCAAGATGGAGGACGTCATCTTCGCCGGGACCAGCGGGCGCGCCCCGCTCGGCCGCGCCGAGGTCAGCCTCACCATCGACAACGCCGACGGCGCCCTGCCGATCGACTACTCCGAGGTGACCATCACCCGGACCATGTTCCGCAACGGCGGCAGCGAGTACGCGCTCAACGGCGAGACCTGCCGCCTGCTGGACATCCAGGAACTGCTCTCCGACTCCGGCATCGGCCGCGAGATGCACGTCATCGTCGGGCAGGGCCGGCTGGACTCCGTGCTGCACGCCGACCCGATGGGCCGGCGCGCCTTCATCGAGGAGGCGGCCGGCGTCCTCAAGCACCGCAAGCGCAAGGAGAAGGCGCTGCGGAAGCTGGACGCGATGCAGGCCAACCTCAACCGGGTCCAGGACCTGGTGGCCGAACTGCGCCGCCAGCTCGGGCCGCTCGGCCGCCAGGCCAGGGTCGCCCGCCGGGCCGCCGGCATCCAGGCCGACCTGCGCGACGCCCGGCTGCGGCTGCTCGCCGACGACCTGTGCACGCTCCGCCGGGCCGTCGAGGCCGAGATCGCGGACGAGCTGGCGCTGCGGCTGCGCCGCACCACCGTCGAGCAGGAGCTGGCCCGGGCGGTGCAGCGCGAGCGCGTCCTGGAGGCGCAGGTCCAGCAGCTCGGCCCCGGACTGGAGGCCGCCCGGCAGGCCTGGTACCGGCTCTCCGCGCTCGCCGAGCGCACCCGCGGCACCGTCGGGCTGGCCGAGGCCCGGGCCCGGCACGCCGTCGCCGGGGGCCGGGGCGAGGAGCGGCGCGGACGCGACCCGGAGGAGCTGGAACGGGAGGCCGAGCGGGTCCGCGAGGAGGAGGCCGCGCTGACCGAGGCCCTGGAGGAGGCGCAGTACGCGCTGGCCGAGGCGGTCGAGCGCAAGGACGGGCTGGAGCGGGAGCTGGCCGCCGAGGAGCGGCGGCTGCGCGACGCCGCCCGGGCCATCGCCGACCGCCGGGAGGGCCTGGCCCGGCTGCAGGGGCAGGCCGCCGCCGCCCGGTCCAGGGCCGCCGCGGCGCAGGCCGAGACCGGCCGGCTCACCGAGGCCAGGGACGAGGCGCTGCTGCGGGCCGAGGCCGCCCAGGGCGAGCTGGACGAACTCCAGCGGCAGGTGGACGGCCTGGCCGGGGACGACGAGCGGGCCGAGGGCCGCTACCAGCGGGCGCGCGAGCGGCTGGCCGCCGTCGAGGCGGAGCTCGCCGCGGCCCGGGAGGCGGCCGGCGCGGCCGAGCGCGAGCGGGCCGGGCTGACCGCCCGGCACGAGGCGCTCTCCCTCGGGCTGCGCCGCAAGGACGGCACCGGCGCGCTGCTCGACGCGGGGGAGCGGCTGGACGGGCTGCTCGGCCCGGCGGCCGCGCTGCTGCGGATCGAGGCGGGGTACGAGCTGCCGGTCGCCGCGGCGCTCGGCGCGGCGGCCGACGCGGTGGCCGTCGACTCGCCGTCCGCCGCCGCCGGGGCGCTGCGGCTGCTGCGAGCCGAGGACGCCGGCCGGGCCGCGCTGCTGATCGCCGGTGCCGCCGGCCCGGCCGACCCGGCCGATCCGGTCGGGGAGCTGCCGGACGGCGCCCGCTGGGCGGCCGAACTGGTCGACGGACCACCCGAGTTGCTCGGTGCGGTCCGCCGGCTGCTGGCTGGGGTGGCGGTGGTCGCGGACCTCGACCGGGCGCTGCGGCTGGTCGCCGCGCACCCCGGGCTCTGCGCCGTCACCGCCGACGGGGACCGGCTCGGTGCCGGGTTCGCCCAGGGCGGCTCCGGCGGTGCGCCGAGCCTGCTGGAGACCCAGGCGGCGGTGGACGAGGCGGCCCGGGCGATCGACGAACTCGCCGCCCGCTGCGCCGAGTCGGCCGAGCGGCTGGCCGAACTCACCGAGCGGCGGCGGGAGTCGGCCGCCGAGGTGGAGCGACTGGCCGAGCGGCGGCGGGAGTCGGAACGGGAGCGGGCCCAGGTCGCCGGGGCGCTCGGCCGGCTCGGCGGGCAGGCCCGCGCCGCCGCCGGGGAGGCCGGGCGGCTCGCGGAGGCCGCCGCGCGGGCCGAGCAGGGCCTGGCCGAACTGCTCGACGGC
>NZ_JBEXJK010000596.1:0-3612 GCF_040609095.1 Kitasatospora sp. NPDC004799 | reverse complement strand
GGGCAGGTCGGTGCGGCGGGCGCCGGTGCCGGCGAAGAAGGCCGACCAGTCGACGCCCGCGCCGTGGGCGTGGGCGGTGGCCAGGGCCGTCAGCGTGGTCTGCGCCTCGGGGCGGCCGGAGCGCAGCGCCGGGGCGAAGTCGCCCTGCTCGACGCACTCCTGGGCCATGGCGGTGAGGACGCCGTCCGGGCCCAGTTCGAGGTAGGTGGTGACGCCCTGGGCCTCCAGGGTCCGCATGCCGTCCAGGAACCGGACGGCCTCGCGGACGTGGCGCACCCAGTAGTCGGGCGAGCACAGCTCCTCGGTGGCGGCTCCGGTGACGTTGGAGACGAGCGGGATGACCGGCTCGGCGTACGTCAGGCCCTCGGCGACGGTGCGGAAGTCGTCCAGCATGGCGTCCATCAGCGGGGAGTGGAACGCGTGGGAGACGTTGAGCCGCTTGGTCTTCTCGAACTTCGCTGCGATCGCCAGGACTTCGGACTCGTCGCCCGAAATCACGGTGGACGTGGGGCCGTTGACCGCGGCGATGCTCACGCCGTCGGTCAGCAGCGGCAGGACCTCGGCCTCGGCGGCCTTGACGGCCACCATCGCGCCACCGGTCGGCAGCGCCTGCATCAGGCGGCCGCGCGCCGCCACCAGCGTGACGGCGTCGTCCAGCGAGAGCACGCCCGCGACATGGGCGGCGGCCAGCTCGCCGACCGAGTGGCCGACCAGGAAGTCCGGGCGCACACCCCAGCTCTCGTACAGCCGGAACAGCGCCACCTCGACCGCGAACAGCGCGAGCTGGGTGAACTCGGTACGCGCCAGCAGCTCGGCGTCCTCGCCGAACACGGCGTCCTTCAGGGGAAGTTCGACCCGCTCGCAGACCGCGTCGAAGGCCTGCGCGAACACCGGGTACGCCTCGTACAGCTCACGCCCCATCCCCGGCCGCTGACTCCCCTGCCCCGTGAACAGGAACGCCAGCTTCCCGCCGGCCTCCGCCGCCACCACCCCGGCCACCTCTACGCCGCGCGCCAACGCCCGGACTCCCGCCAGGAGTTCGGCACCGTCGCGGCCGACGACCACCGCCCGGTTCCGGTGCAGCGCCCGGCCGGTCGCCAGCGTGTATCCGACGTCGACCGGCTCCAGGTCCGTCCGGGCGCCCAGCCGGGCGAGCAGGCGGACGGCCTGCTCCCGCAGCGCGCCCTCGTCGCGGCCGGAGAGCACCCACGGGACGGCCGGAGGCGCGACCCGGGGGCCGGGCTCCGCCGCGGCCGGGGCCTGCTCGACCACGACGTGGGCGTTGGTGCCGCTGAACCCGAAGGAGGAGACGGCCGCCCGGCGCGGACGGCCGGTCTCCGGCCAGGGCCGCGCCTCGGTCAGCAGCTCGACCGCGCCCGACGTCCAGTCGATGTGCGGGGACGGTTCGTCGACGTGCAGGGTCTGCGGGAGCACCCCGTGCTGCATCGCCATGACCATCTTGATGATGCCGCCGACACCGGCCGCCGCCTGGGCGTGGCCGATGTTGGACTTCAACGATCCCAGCCACAAAGACTCTTCGCCGCTGCGCTCCTGCCCGTACGTGGCCAGCAGGGCCTGCGCCTCGATCGGGTCGCCGAGCCGGGTGCCGGTGCCGTGCGCCTCGACCGCGTCGACCTCGGCGGCCGACAGCCGGGCGGCGGCCAGGGCCTGGCGGATCACCCTGCGCTGCGCGGGGCCGTTGGGGGCCGTGAGCCCGTTGCTGGCGCCGTCCTGGTTGATCGCACTGCCGCGCACCACGGCCAGCACCCGGTGCCCGTGGCGCTCGGCGTCGGAGAGGCGCTCCAGCAGGAGCATGCCCGCGCCCTCGGCCCAGCCGGTGCCGTCGGCGTCCGCCGCGAAGGCCTTGCAGCGGCCGTCCGCCGCGAGGCCGCGCTGGCGGCTGAACTCCACGAACGGGCCCGGGGTGGACATCACCGTCACGCCGCCGGCGAGCGCCATCGCGCACTCGCCGTTGCGCAGCGCCTGGGCGGCCAGGTGGAGCGCGACCAGGGAGGAGGAGCAGGCCGTGTCCACCGTCACCGCCGGGCCCTCCAGCCCGAAGGTGTAGGACACCCGGCCCGAGGCGACACTGCCGGAGCCCCCGGTGCCCAGGTAGCCCTCGACGCCGGCGGGCAGGGCCGGGAGCCGGCTGAGATAGTCGTGGTACATCACCCCGGCGAACACGCCGGTCGCGCTGCCGCGCAGTGTCCCGGGGTCGATGCCGGCCCGCTCGAAGGCCTCCCAGGAGGTCTCCAGCAGCAGCCGCTGCTGCGGGTCCATCGCCAGCGCCTCGCGCGGCGAGATGCCGAAGAACGCCGGGTCGAACTCGGCGGCGTCGTGCAGGAAGCCGCCCTCGCGGGCGTAGCTGGTGCCCTGGTGGTCCGGGTCGTCGTCGTGCAGCCCGTCCAGGTCCCAGCCGCGGTCCGTCGGGAACGGGGTGACGGCGTCCCGGCCGCCGGCCACCAGGGCCCACAGGTCCTCGGGGGTGCGCACCCCGCCGGGGTAGCGGCAGGCCATGCCGACGATGGCGATCGGGTCGTCCCCGCCGGCCGCCACCGGCACGACGGCCGCGCGGTCCGGCCGGCCGTCGAACAGCTCGCGGCCCAGGTGTGCGGCCAGGGCCGCCGGCGTCGGGTAGTCGAAGACCAGGCCGGCCGGCAGCCGCAGGCCGGTCAGGGCGCCGAGCCGGTTGCGCAGTTCGACGGCGGTCAGCGAGTCGACGCCCAGCCGGGTGAAGGCCACCGCGGCCTCCACGGCCTCGGGCGAGCTGTGCCCGAGGACGGCCGCGGCCTGGGTGCGGACCTCGTCCAGCAGCCGCGCGAGCCGCTGCTCGGGCGCCAGGGGCGCCAGCAGGCGGGCGAGTTCGGAGCCGGATGACCCCGCCCCCGCGGCCGCGCCGCGGCGGGCCGGCCTCCGGACCAGGCCGCGCAGCAGGTGCGGCAGGTCGGCGCCCGCCCGTGCGCGCAGCGTCCCGAGGTCGAGCCGGATCGGCACCAGGACGGCCCGGTCGGCGGACAGCGCCCGGTCGAACAGGGCGAGCCCCTCCTCGGCCGCGAGGGCGCCGACGCCGGACCGCGCCAGCCGCCGGGCGTCGCCGTCCCGCAGCTCGCCCGCCATCCCGCCGGGCGCGGACGTCTCGGGCCGCTGCTCCCACAGGCCCCAGGCCAGCGAGGTGGCCGGGAGCCCGTGGGCGCGGCGGTGCGCGGCCAGGGCGTCCAGGAAGGCGTTGGCCGCCGCGTAGTTGCCCTGGCCGGCGTTGCCGAAGGAGCCGGCGGCCGAGGAGAAGAGCACGAAGGCGGCGAGGTCCTGCCCGTTCGTCAGTTCGTGGAGGTTGACCGCCGCGTCCACCTTCGGGCGGAACACCGCGTCCACCCGGTCGGGGGTCAGGGCAGCGACGACGCCGTCGTCGAGCACGCCGGCCGCGTGCACCACCGCCGTGAGCGGGTGCTGCTCCGGGACGGTCCCGAGCAGGGCCGCCAGGGCGTCGCGGTCGGCCACGTCGCAGGCCGCCGCGGTCGCCTCGGCACCCAGCTCGGCCAGCTGTACTGGCGGTGGCGGTACGGGAGTTGGCCGGACCGGCGGTCGCGGCCGGGGTGGAGCCGGGGTCGGCGG
>NZ_JBEXJK010000595.1:0-3633 GCF_040609095.1 Kitasatospora sp. NPDC004799 | reverse complement strand
ATCTCTCGCCGCCCCCGCGGTGCCCGCCCGGCGGCCCGAGCGGATCGCCGGCCTCACCGCCGCCGGGGCCGGCTCCCGCCGGATCCGGACGCTGATCGCCGGCGAGGTCGTGCTCGCCTGCACCCTGGGCAGCGGGCTCACCCTGCTGGCCTTCCTGGTGCTGCGCAACGACGTCGCCGGGCCCTCGCTCGCCCGCGACCTCGGCATGGGCGCGCCGCTGCCGGCCGCCGCACCGGTCGCCCTGCTCGCCCTGGTCCCGCTCACCGCCGGCACCGCCGCCGCCTGCGCGGTGCCCGTCACCGACACCCTGCCCGGCGGCCGTCCCCAGGCCCCGACCGGCTTCGGCGTCTGGCGTATCGCCCTGGCGACCGGGCTGGGCGTGATCGGCGCCGCGCTCGAACTCATCGCCCTGCGGCCCGGCGCCGCCGTCGACGGCCGCCCGGTCCACCTGCCCGCCGGGCTCGGCTCCACCAGCACCGCCGCCCTCGGCGGCTGGGCCGCCAGCGCGCTCGGCCTCGCCCTGCTCACCGGCCCGCTGCTGGCCTGGGCCGGGCGGCTGCTCGCCGTCGGGCGGCCCACCCCGCTGCGGCTGCTGGCCGGGCGGGGCCTCACCGCCCAGGCCCGCCGGCTCGGCGCGCCGCTGGCCGTGCTCACCCTCGCCGTCGCGCTGGTGCTCACCACCGTCCGCTACTGGATCGGCACGCCCGACAGCGCCGACGCGCTGCCCGCGGTCGAGGCCTGCCTGGTGCTGGGCTGCGCGGCCGCCGCGGTGATCACCCGGCTCGCCGAGGTCCGCACCGACCGCCGGGAGGTCACCGACGCGCTGCTGCGCCTCGGCACCTCGCCCCGGCTGCTGTTCGGCGCGGTCGCGCTGCGCACCCTCGCGGTGGGCAGCACGCTGCTGCTGACCGGTGGGGCGACCGCCGCGCTGGCGGCCGCCGGACTCCGATAGTTCCGACTGCTCAGCCGGCCGCGGCGAGCTGGCCGCAGGCGCCGTCGATCTCCTGGCCGCGGGTGTCGCGGACGGTCGTCGGCACGCCGTGCGACTGGAGGCGGCGGACGAACTCGCGCTCGTCCTCGGGCCGGGACGCCGTCCACTTGGAACCGGGGGTCGGGTTCAGCGGGATCAGGTTGACGTGCACCCGGTGGTTCTTGATCAGCCGGCCGAGCAGGTCGGCCCGCCACGCCTGGTCGTTGATGTCCTTGATCAGCGCGTACTCGATGGAGATCCGGCGGCCGGACTTCTCCGCGTAGTTCCAGGCCGCGTCCAGCACCTCGGCGACCTTCCACCGGGTGTTCACCGGCACCAGCTCGTCGCGCAGCTCGTCGTCGGGGGCGTGCAGCGACAGCGCCAGGCGGCAGCTGAGGCCCTCGTCGGCGAACCGGTTCATCGCCGGGACGAGGCCGACGGTGGAGACCGTGATGCCCCGCTGGGACAGGCCGAAGCCGTCCGGCGCCGGGTCGGTCAGCCGGCGGATCGCGGCCAGCACCCGGTTGTAGTTGGCGAGCGGCTCGCCCATGCCCATGAAGACCACGTTGGACAGCCGCGCCTCGCCGCCGGGGATCTCCCCGGACTTGAGCGAGCGCATCCCGGCGGCGATCTGCTCGACGATCTCGGCGGTGGACAGGTTGCGGGTCAGCCCGGCCTGGCCGGTGGCGCAGAACGGGCAGTTCATGCCGCAGCCGGCCTGCGAGCTGATGCACATGGTGACCCGGTCCGGGTAGCGCATCAGCACGGACTCCACGAGCGTGCCGTCGAAGAGCTTCCAGAGCGTCTTGCGGGTGGCGTCGTCGTCGCAGGAGACGTGCCGGACCACCGACATCAGCTCGGGCAGCAGGCTCTCGGTGAGCTTCTCCCGGCTGGCGGCGGGGATGTCCGTCCAGCTCGCCGGGTCGTTCGACATCCGGCCGAAGTAGTGGTTGGAGAGCTGCTTGGCGCGGAACGGCTGCTCGCCCAGCTCGGCGACGGCCTCCTTGCGCTCGGCGGGGCTCAGGTCGGCGAGGTGTCGCGGGGGCTTGGCGCCGCGCGGCGCGACAAAGGTGAGTTCTCCGGGCTTAGGCATGGTTGTTCCAGTGTCGCAGACGCGCGAGGGACCCGGACGCCAGGCGTCCGGGTCCCTCGTACGTACGTCCGGTCGGCGCGGTCAGCTGCCGACGAAGGCCGCCAGCAGCAGCCAGACCACCGGGGCGGTCGGCAGGAGCGAGTCCAGCCGGTCCATGATGCCGCCGTGGCCGGGCAGCAGCGTGCCCATGTCCTTGATCCCGAGGTCGCGCTTGATCATCGACTCGCCCAGGTCGCCCAGGGTCGCGGTGACCGCCGCGCAGCCGCCCAGGATCAGGCCCTGCCACCAGCTGCCGCCGTCGATGATCAGCTGCATCAGCAGCGCGCCCGCCAGCATCGACAGGCCGATGCCGCCGGCCAGGCCCTCGCGGGTCTTGCCCGGGCTGATCGTCGGGGCGAGCTTGGTCTTCCCGAACTTGTAGCCCACCGCGTAGGCGCCGGTGTCGCTGCAGATCGTCACGATCAGGAAGAGCACGATCCGCTGGGGGCCGTCGTCGGCCGCCAGCATCATCGCCACGAAGGTGGCCAGGAACGGCACGTAGAAGGCCGTGAACACGCCCGCCGTTATGTCCCGCAGGTAGTCCTCCGGCGGCTGGGCCATCCGCCAGACCATCACCGCCAGCCCGGTCAGGGCGAGCGAGGCGGCGGCCCACTGGATGCCGGACCAGTAGCCGGTGGCGACCATCGCGAGGCCGCCCACGACCAGCGGCACCAGCGGCGCCTTGATCTGCTTGCGCTCGGCGAGCCGGCTGGTCAGCTCCCAGACACCGACCGCGACCGCGGCCATCACGACGACCAGGAACAGCGCCTTCACCACGAACAGCGAGGCGATGATCACCGCGCCGAGGCCGACGCCCACGCCTATGGCGGCCTGGAGGTTACGGCCACCGCGCTGCTTGCGCGGCTGCGGCTGCGGGGCGGGCTGGGCGGCCACGGGTGTCTCCTGCCCTGGGTGGGACGACGGCACGAAGTGGGGCTGCCCGGCCGCCGGGTGGTTCGCCGACGGCGCGGGATGCACCGGTGCCCCCGGGTGCGGCGGGGTGCTGCGGCCGGGGGCAGGGGTGGCGTCGTCGGATATCGCGCGCAGCACGACCGTCTCCGTCACGCCCGGCGGTGCGGGCTCGGGCTGCTCGTCCCGGAACAGCGGGCCGCTCAGCCGGCCGGCCTCCCTGGCCTGCCCCTCGGCGGGGTCGGCCGGTCCACCGGGGCCGGGGCCTCCGGGGACGGGACCTCCGGGGGTGGGCCGACCGTGGGCCGCGGGTCGGCCGTGGGCGGCCGAACGGCCCGGGGCGGGCGTGCCCGGCGGCGGGCCGGGCTCGGCCGGTACGGGAGGCATGACCTGAGTCTCCTCCGCGTCGCCGCCCCAGTACACCGGAGGCTGCTGCGACTGATCCGAACGGAGGCCCGGCGCTCCCTGGGCGGCGCCCGGCGCGCCCGGGGGCACGGCGTGGCCGCCCGGGTGGCCGGGGTGCCCGTGGGGATGAACTGCGGCAGCATCGCCATGTAGAAGACGCCGTTCTTCGGGTTCAGCAGGCTGGTGCCCAGCCCGCGCGCCCAGGAGCGGGCCCACG
>NZ_JBEXJK010000594.1:0-3635 GCF_040609095.1 Kitasatospora sp. NPDC004799 | reverse complement strand
CCCGAAGGAGGCGGTCCGCCCGACCGAGACGGTCTACCCGGAGACCAACCCGGTGAAGGCCGACGAGGCGACCGCCCAGCAGATGGCCGAGTCGCCGCGGCGGGCGGGGCGCTGCTGGCGCTGGCGGGCGGGAGCCGGATCCGCCGGGCCTGGCGCTGGTGAGCGCGGGGCCCGGAAGGTCGCCTGCCGGAGCGCCCCGCGGCCCCTCTCCCCGGCCGTCTCACCGGCCCTCTGCCGGGCATTGATCGGCCTCGGAGACAGGGGAGTTGAACAACGCACGGATCGGCCGGCGGGTCGTCGCGGTGGCGTATTCGGCGCCGATCACGGTTCTTGCGCCGCCGTCGGTCGTCCGGGTAGCTTGACAGTCGATCCCGGCCCTCGAAAGGCGAATTCGGCTGCCCCGCCGGTGATTTCCCGTACGCGTGGTCGGCTGGAGCCGGGCCGGCGATGAATTCCTGCGGTGCGGTTCGAAGCCGTCGTCTGCCGCAGTGCTGTCTCCGTGTTTCCCTGAACTCTTGCCAAGGGAGAGTCATGTCCGATTCGGCCCGTCCGGTCCACAGCTGGGACGAATTCACCACACTGCGGGAGATCGTGGTCGGGACCGCCGTCGGCGCCCGGCTGCCCGAGCAGACCGAGCCGTCCGCCCGGTTGTCCTGTTTCCCGAAGACCAGTGCCGCCGACCTCGCCTCGATCGAGGCCGGCCCCTACGCGCGGCAGGTCGTGGAGGAGACCGAGGAGGACCTGGACGCGCTGGTCGCTACCCTGCGCGGCCTCGGCGTCATCGTCCACCAGCCCGAACCCGTCGACCACGCGGCCGCGTTCGCCTCCCCGCTGTGGACGGTCGACGGCGGCTTCCACTCCTACTGCCCGCGGGACCTGACCCTGGTGGTCGGGGAGACGCTGATCGAGGTGGCGAGCCCGATGCGGCAGCGCTACTTCGAGGTCTTCGGGCTGCGCGGACTCTTCCAGGACTACCTGGGCCGCGGCGCCCGCTGGCTGGCCGCTCCCCGGCCGCGACTGCGCGACGAGCTCTTCGAGCTGGACGCGGACGGGCTCCCGCTGCTGGGCGAGGACGAGCCGGTCTTCGACGCCGCGAACGTGCTGCGGCTCGGCCGGGACGTGTTCTACCAGGTCTCCCGCAGCGGGAACGAACTCGGCCTGCGCTGGCTGGAATCCACCCTCGGCCTGCTCGGCGACGGCGGCCTGCGGCTGCACCCGCTGCGGGACGTCTACGGCTACACCCACATCGACAGCACCATCGCGCTGCTGCGGCCGGGGCTGGTGCTGCTCAACCCGGAGCGGATCGGCCCGGAGAGCGTCCCGGAACCGCTGCGCGGCTGGGACGTGCTGTGGTGCCCGCCGGCCGAGCCCTCCGGCCCGGCGCCCGAGCACGCGCTCAGCGAGAGCTGGATCACCATGAACCTGCTGATGGTCTCCCCGGACACGGCGATCGTCGAGGCCGGCCAGGAGGGCCTGATCAAGGTGCTGGAGCACGCCGGGATCACCGTCCTGCCGCACCGGCTGCGGCACTCCCGGGTGCTCGGCGGCGGCTTCCACTGCGTCACCCTGGACATCCGGCGCGACGGCGGGCTGGAGGACTACCTGTCCTGACCCCGGTGCGCGCGGCGGGTGCCCGGTCGCTGGGGCTTTCCAGCGGCCGGGCACCCGGGGCGGACGGGTTCCGGTCAGCGGAACCGGAAGAGGGCGGTGTGGGTGGTGCCGTCGTCCAGGCCGAGCGTGAACAGCTGGCAGGTGCCGGCGTAGGACCGCAGGGTCTTCCAGAGGCACGTGTAGGTGTCGCTGTCGCTGTCGTACAGCAGCCCGACGTTGCCCGGCGTGCCGGTGGGGGCGGTCGGGCCGAGCGGGTCGCCGGTGGCGCAGTCGACGGTCTGCGTCGTCGGCGAGCCGGGGCGAGGATGTCCAGGCCGCGGTCGCCCTCCAGGCTGAACATGACCGGGACCACCTGGCCGGCGCGGGCCTGGTTGACCGCGGGCGGGTTCTCGACCGGCGGCAGGAAGCCGGTGAACGGGTAGGCGTAGGTGTAGCGGTCGGCGGCGGTGGCCGGGCTCGTCTCGGCCGGGGTGCTCACCGTGACGTCGACGGTGCCGGCGGCGTGGGCCGGGATCGTCGCGGTGACGGTGAAGTCGTCGACGACGGTGACGTCGGTGGCCGGCGTGCCGCCGAACAGGACCGCGCCGGTGCCGGCGCTGCCGGTCACGGTGTTCGTGGCGGTGTCGATCGCCGAGACGGTGTTGGCACCGCTGTTGGTGACGTAGGCCGCGCCGCCGGCCGGGTCGGCCAGCACCGCGGTCGGGGCGCGGCCGACCGGGATGCTGGCGGTGACGGTGTTGGTGGCGGTGTCGATGACCGTCACGGTGTTGGCGCCGGCGTTGGCGACGTACAGCTGCGCGCCGTCCGGGGTGATCGTCACGCCCTCCGGGCCGGACGGGACGGGGATCGTGGCGGTGATCGTGTCGGTGGCGGTGTCGATCACGGAGACGTTGTTGCTGTTGTAGTTCGCGGTGTAGGCGTGCAGGCCGTCCGGGGTGATCGCCACGGCGGCCGGGGTGTGGGCGATGGGGTGGGAGATGGTGGCGGTGACGGTGTTGGTCGCGGTGTCGATGACCGAGACCGAGCTGCCGACGAAGTTGGCCACGTAGGCGCGCCTGCCGTCGGGGGTCAGCGCGATGCCGAACGGCTGGTTGCCGACCTGGACGGTCGTGGTGACGGTCTGAGTGGCGGTGTCGATGACGTCGACGCCGCCGACACCCGGGCTGACGAAGCGTCCGACGTAGGCGTGCGCGCCGTCGGGGGCGAACGCCACCGGAGCCGGGAACCGGCCGACCGGGATGGTCGAGGCGACGGTGTTGGTGGCGGTGTCGATCACCGACACCGTGTTGCTGCCGTTGTTGGTGACGTAGGCCTGCGAGCCGTCCGGGGAGACGGCCACCCCTTCGGGGTAGGAACCGACCGGCACGGTCGCGACGGTGGTGTTGGTCGACGGGTCGTAGGCCGTGACCGAGTTCCCGCGCACGTTGGCGATGTAGACCAGCCGCTGCCCGGCGGTGGGGCCCTCCGCGTGCGCCGGCGTGGCCGGCAGGGTCGCGCCCAGCGGGCCGAGGACGACGGCGGCCAGGGCCAGCACCGCGCGGCGTCGCAGCCGGCGCAGGCGCCCCGAGGGCGCGGAGGCGTTGTCGTGGACCGAAGGCATGGAAGCCACCTTTCTGTGCGTCGTGGCGAACCTCGGCAGCCTCTCCCGGGCCCGCACCGCGAGGTGGTCGGGCGGTACGGGCCCTGACGGCCCGTCGCTCACCGGATCGCCTGCGGTCCCCGAGGGGGTGGCCCGAGCGGCCGACAGGACGGTCCTCCGGTAGCTTGGCCGCCCAGGCCGGGCCGCCGACAGAGCGCGCGGATGCGGCGATCGGCTCCGGACCAGGCCTGATCCGGCGCGCGGATCGGAGCGAGCCCCCGCCGGTGGCGCCGGAAGTCGGAGAGGGCCTCCCGCGGACCGGAGGCCACGACGCACGGACGGGAGCGGGAAGTCGGCGGGCAGCAGCTCCAGCGCGACGTCGGTGAAGACGCCGCGCTTCTGGCTGGTGGAGAACTTCCCGCCGTAGTACGTCAGCCAGTTGAAG
>NZ_JBEXJK010000593.1:0-3641 GCF_040609095.1 Kitasatospora sp. NPDC004799 | reverse complement strand
GGCGGTCGCGGCGCTCGGCGCGGGTGGGCTGCGGTGCGGCGCGCTCGACCAGCTCGCAGGCGGCGTCCTCCAGCAGCAGGCCGGTGGGGCGGCCGTCGGTGTCGCAGACCACCTCGGCGGCCTGGTCGAAGGTGCGCGGGCCGTCCACGCCGGCCAGCTCCAGGGCGCGCGGGCTCGCGAGCATGGAGTGGGCGTCGAAGAGCTGGAGCAGCGCCGGGACGCCGTCCAGGACGGGCGCGAGGGCGGCGGACTCCACCGGGCGGTCGCCGAAGACGTTGGGGTCCAGGCCCCAGGCGTGCAGCCAGGCGCCGGGGGCGAGGCGGCCGGCCTCGGCGGCGAGGGCGGCGCGGACGCCGGCCAGGTCGGTGCAGCCGGAGAGGTCCAGGCCGTGGGTGAGTTCGGCGCCGCTGACCGGGTGCAGGTGGCCGTCCACCAGGCCGGGGGTGACCACGGCGCCCTTGAGGTCGATCACCGTGGTCGCCGGGTCGGCGAGTTCGCGGACGGTGCGGTCGTCGCCGAGGGCGGCGATCCGGCCGTCCACGACGGCGAGGGCGGTCTGCGGGAGGAAGCCGCCGGAGGCGGGGTCGAGCAGACGGGCGGAGAGGAGGACGAGGGAGGTGCGCACTGCGGCTCCAACGGTGGTGCGGGGCGGGGGCGTGGGTGTCTGCAGGGAGGGTGGGGGCTGCGGGGCTGCCCGGCCGCGGTCAGGACCGGTCGGCGGCGGAGGGCTCGGGGGCGGCCGTGGGATTCGCCGAGTCCGTGGGGTTCGCCGAGTCCGTGGGGGCCGCGGGGTCGTTCGGTTCGGTGGGGGCTGCCGCGTCCGTCGGTTCGGTCGGGTTCAGCGCGCCGTCGGGCAGGCCCAGTTCGCGTTCGGCGGTGGCGGCGGCGAGCCTGGTGACGGCGGACGGGTGGTTGCGCAGGCCGGTGTTGGCGTGGGCGGCCAGGCCGTCGATCACGACGAGGATCCGCACGGCCGTCAGCTCCGGGTCCGAGGTGCGGAACTCGCCCTGCTCGACCCCGGCGGCGATCACTCCGCCGAGCCGGCCGCGCCACCCCGCCTCCTGGCCGAGCACGCGCTCGCGCAGCACGGGGCGGTAGCGGCTGAGGTGGCGGGCGTTGAGCCAGAGCCGGCTCATGTCGTCGTAGGACGGGCCGGTGGTGCGGGCGAAGAAGCGGGTGAGGCGCTGCAACGGGGACCCGTCCGGCGGGTCGGCGGGCAGCAGCGACTCCAGCTCCGCGGTGGCGGCGCTGCCGAAGGCCTCGGCGACGAGGTCCTCGACGGCGGGGAAGTAGTGGCTGATCAGGCCCGGCCGGACGGCCAGTTGGTCGGCGATCCGGCGCAGGGTGATGCACTCCAGTCCCTCGGTGAGGGCGACCTCGGCCGCGGCGCCGACGATCTCCGCGCGGCGGTCCTCGGGGGACTTGCGAACCCTTTTGCGCTGAACGCTTGACGTCATGTGCCGGATGCTATTGAGTGTGCGACCAATAAGCAAGCAGGTGGGCACGACACCCCCACGGAGGGCCCCCAATGGCGTCCACGCTCCCGGAGCACCCCCACACCTCCCCGGACCTCCCCCCTGGCCCCGCCGCCCCGTTCCCGCAGGATCGGGGCGGCCGGGTCGAGGTCCACGGAATCGACCACATCCCCGAGACCGAGCGGCGCGGGCGCGCCCGCGAACTCTTCGCGGTCTGGGCCGCGGCCAGCGTCAACTACCTCAACCTGGTGGTCGGGGGCGCCCTCGTCCTGAGCGGCCTCGGGCTCTGGCAGGCCTTCGCCGTGGTCGTCCTCGGCAACCTGTTCTGGCTGGGCACCGGACTGCTCGCGGTCTCCGGACCGGCCGCCGGCGCGCCCAGCGAGGTGATCACCCGCGCCATGTACGGCATCCGGGGCAACCGGGTGAACAACGCCGTCACCGGTTGGATGATCTCCGTCTGCTACTTCGCGCTGAACCTCGCCGCGGCCGCCGTCGCCGCCTTCTCGCTCGCCGAGGAGGCGGGGATCACCCCGACCACCCCGATCAAGATCGCCATCGTGGTCGTGATCGTCGTGCTCACCCTCACCATCAGCGTGTACGGGCACGCCGTGATCCTCCGGCTCTACCTGCCGATCACCCTCGCCCTCACCGCGGCGTTCGCGGTGGTCGGCCACGCCATCGTCACCCACGCCGACCTCGGCTGGACCCAGCCCGAACCGCTCACCGGCGGCCGGCTGTGGGCGGCCGTGCTGGCCGGCGTCACGCTGATCGCCTCCGGCCCGCTCTCGTACACCACCAGCGCGGACTTCTCCCGCTACCTGCCCGCGACCACCGCCCCGCGCGCGGTCCTCGGCTGGACGGCCCTCGGCGGCTTCCTGCCCAGCGTGGTGGTCGGCGGCCTCGGGGTGCTCGGCGCCACCGCCGTCGACATGGCCGACCCGCAGGCCGCCCTCCGGGAGATCCTGCCCGGCTGGTTCAACCCGGTCTTCCTGCTCGCCCTGGTGGTCGGCACCATCGCCGTCAACGCCCTCACCGCCTACAGCGCGGGCCTCGCCCTCCAGGCCGTCGGCATCCGCATCCGCCGCACCCTCAGCGTGCTGGTGGACGGCGCGGTCGCGGTCTCGCTGACGCTGTACGCGCTGCTGGTCTCCAACTTCCTCGACACCGTCAGCAACGTGCTCCAGCTGACCGTCGTCCTCCTCGGCCCCAGCACCGCCGTCTACGCCACCGACATCCTGCTGCGCCGCAACCGCTACGACGGCCGCGCCCTCGGCGACGAACGACCGGGCAGCCCCTTCTGGTACCGCGCCGGCGTCAACCCGGCCGGCGCCACCGCCCTCGCGGGCGGCGTCACGGCCGCGGCCCTCTGCGTGGACACCCTCTACACCGGCCCGCTGGCCGCACTCGCCGGGGCGGACCTCGCCCTGCCGGCGGGCACGGTGGTGGCGGCGGGCCTGTACGCCGTGCTGATGCGCCGCGGCCGGGGGTAGCGGGGGCCGGACCGGCGGGCCGCGGGCGGACTCGCGATGCCGTCGGTGGGGCGGTGGCGGCGTAGCGCGGGAGGAGGTTTCCGGTGGCTGGCGCTGTGGCCGCGTGGGTCCACCGGGTTGGCGCCGAAAGGCCCTCGGTCGGTTGGCTGTCGTGAGACGGTCAGCTCGGAGAGGGGCCCGGTGGCGGAGCCGGTGAAGACCGGCAGTTACAGCGGGTCGTGCGGCGGGGCAGCACGAACACGGTGCGCTATCGGCGGGCGATGATGCTGCCGGCGTCGGCCGACGGGAACCGGGGCCCGGTCATCGCCCGGCTGGTCCAGGCGGACGAGGACATGGTGCGCGACGTGATCCACCGGTTCAACTCCAACCGCCCGAACCACACGGTCCAGACCCGCGAACTGCACGCCTACCCGCGCCGGCACAACACCAACGCCTGCCACCCCGACGTCCTGGCCGCCCGCCACCGCGAGCGCCCCGCATCCACAGCGAGAAGGGCAACCGATGCGGCGGCAGACCCCTGAGGCGCGCCACGTGATTCAGCAACCCGCTGAACCTAGGCGGTCGCAGCACTGGATCACGAGCGGGACTATCACGATCTAGGTGTACGACACCCGGTTGGACTAGGTGTTGATCTTGCTGTCGGGCGTGGGCCAGGTGGCCTACGCCCGTCCGGCTG
>NZ_JBEXJK010000592.1:0-3644 GCF_040609095.1 Kitasatospora sp. NPDC004799 | reverse complement strand
CGGTGATGCTGCCCTCGGCGGCGGTCAGCACGCCGAAGTCGATCTTGACCTGACGGGCGTAGGTGGCGATGGTCAGCGGGGCGCCGGACGCCTCGGGCGCGCCAGGTCTGGGAGCCGTCGGCGCGGTAGTCGACGACGGACCGGCCGCCCGCGTCCGCGTCGTACCGGGCGCCGGTCGTCGTGTTGGTGAGCCGCAGGACGAGGGCGCCTCTGAAGGCGGCACGGCGTACGGTGGTGCCGTCGGGGGCGTACTCCAGGACCCGCCGCTCCACCTCGTCCACGACGGCCTCCATGTGCACGGGGAAGTCACAGCGGGAGCCGGCCGGGAGGTCGAACACCGGCGTGGGCGACGGCTCCCACCCGCCCTGGCCGGTGCCGGCCTCGGCGGACGCGGCGGAGCCGGTCGGACCGGACGCGGCCCCGGCCGGGGCGGCCGCCAGTCCGGTCAGGGCCAGGGCGGTGACGGCGGCCAGCGCGGTGGAGGCGGCGGAGAGCAGGATGCGTCGCATGATCGGTCCTTCTGGTGAGGTGTCGGGCAGCGAGGAGGCCCAGCCTGGCAGGCACCCCTGACCGGATTCTCACCACGAGCCAGGCCTCTCGCCTTCCGGAAAGGCGCACGCGAGTTCGACGGCGCGCCCTAAGGTGTCGCGCCATGGAGTTCCGACTGCTCGGTCCGTTCGAGGCCCGCCACGAGGGCGGGTCCGTCCTGGCCGGCAGCCGCCGCCAGGAGCGGTGCCTGCTGGCCGTCCTGCTGCTGGAGGAGGGCCGGGTCGTCACCACCGACCGGCTGATCGACCTGCTGTGGAACGGCAACCCGCCCGGCTCGGCCCGCGGCACCGTCCACACCTACGTCGGACGGCTGCGGGCCCGGCTGCGCCCGTACGCCGTGGTGATCGAGACCCGGCACGACGGGTACGTCCTCGTGCCCGGCCAACACTCGGTCGACGTGCGGGAGTTCGTCGACCTGACGGCCCGGGCGGCGGCCACCGGCGACCCCGGCGAACGGCTGCGCTGCCACGACCGGGCGCTCGCGCTCTGGCGCGGGCCGCTGCTCACGGACGTGGTCGACGAGGAGCTGCGCGGGCGGCTCGGCCGCCGGCTGGTCGAGCTGCGGCTGTCCGCCCTGGAGCAGCGGGCCGAGATCCTGCTCGCCATGGGCCGGCACGAGCAGGTGCTCGCCGACCTGACCGCGCCCTCGGCCGGGTCGCCCGTCACCGGCGGGTCGCCCGCCGGCTCCCCGACCTCCTTTCCCGCCGACGACCTGCTGCCCCGCGAGCGCCTCGTCCTCGCCCTGATGACCGCCCTCTACCGGGCCGGCCGGCAGGTCGAGGCGCTCGACCTCTACCGCCGCACCCGGCGCGTGCTGGTGGACGGCCTCGGTGTCGAGCCCGGCGCCGAACTCGCGGCCCTGCACGACCGCATCCTGCGGGCCGACCCCCGGCTGGACCGCCCGCCGGCGCCGCTGTACGCGGTGCGGGTCGGCGAGCAGTGGCTGCCGTGGAGCGCGGGCGGCCACCCGGCGCTCGAGTTCTGCAACACCTACGCCGGCTGGGGCGCCGCGCCCCTCCCCGGGTCGGACTGGCTGCGCGGCTACCCCGCGCTCGCGGTCTGGGCCGGTCACCACGACCTCGCCGACGAACCGGTCGTCGAGACGCTGCTGCGCCGGGCGGCGGAGCGGCCCGAGGAGGCGGCCGCGGTGCTCGCCGACGCCCGGGCGTTCCGCGCGGCCCTCTACGGGTGCCTGACCGACCCGCAGGACGGTGCCGCCTTCGGCGCGGTGGCGGCGGTGGTGCAGGAGGCCGCGCGCGCGGCGGTGCTCACCCGGGGCGAGGACGGCCTGGCGCACTGGCGGCTGCCACCGGCGGCCGGCCAGCGGCTGCCGCTGTACGCCGCCGCCCGCGCGGCCGGTGAACTGCTCGCCGACCCGCGCCGGTTCACCATCCGCCGCTGCCCCAGCAGCGGCTGCGGTTGGCTCTTCCTGGACGCGAGCGGCCGGCGGCGCTGGTGCAGCCTGGCGACCTGCGGGACGGGGCCGGACTCCTGAGCCGTCCGGGTCGTCCGGCGCCCGCGTCCGGCCGCTCCGATGCCTTGACGAACCCATGTCACTGACGGACCATCAAGCTGGCGCGCGCCGCACCTCCTCCACCGTTCCGCCTCCACGGACCCCCACAGGAGGACAGTCATGCGACTGCCCCGCCGAGGGAAGCCCGCCGCGGCCACCGCCGTCCTGCTGGCTCTCGCCCTCGCCACCCCGCTCACCGCCCAGGCCGCCTCCGCCGACCGCCCGTCGGCGCCGTCGTCCGCCACCGCCGACACCTCCTTCGGCACCGCCGCCGACACCGCGCGGCAGTACCGGCTCGACGGCCCCCGCACCGTCGCCGAGCGCACCGCCGTCGCCGCCACCGGCGCCTCCGTCGACGCCGTGCTGCCCGACGCGGTGGTGGTCACCGCCACCCCCGCCGAGGCCGCCCGGCTGCGCGCGCTCGGCTGGTCGCCCGTCGCACTGCCCGGCCCGCGGTTCGGCGCCGAGGCCGGCGACGAGGGCCTGGCCGGCCCGCTGTACGACTTCCCGCAGGCCGACTCCGGCTACCACAACGTCGCGGAGGCCACCGCGGACATCGACGCGGTGGTGGCCGCGCACCCGGACATCATGAGCAAGCGCGTCATCGGCACCTCCTACGAGGGCCGGCCGATCGTCGCGGTGAAGATCAGCGACAACGTCGGCACCGACGAGAACGAGCCCGAGGTGCTGTTCACCGCCCACCAGCACGCCCGCGAGCACCTCACCGTCGAGATGTCGCTGTACCTGCTGCACGAGTTCGGCGACAAGTACGCCACCGACAGCCGGATCGCCAACGCCGTCAACAGCCGCGAGATCTGGGTGATCCCGGACCTCAACCCGGACGGCGGCGAGTACGACATCGCCACCGGCCGGTACCGCAGCTGGCGCAAGGACCGCCAGCCGAACCCCGGCAGCAGCAGTGTCGGCACCGACCTGAACCGCAACTGGAACTTCAAGTGGGGCTGCTGCGGCGGCTCCTCCGGCTCCACCTCCAGCGAGACCTACCGGGGCAGCGCCCCGGAGTCCGCCAAGGAGACCAAGGTGGTCGCCGACTTCGTCCGCAGCCGGGTCGTCGGGGGCAAGCAGCAGATCACCGCCGCCATCGACTTCCACACCTACAGCGAACTGGTGCTCTGGCCGTTCGGCTGGACCACCGCGGAGACCACCACCGGCATGACCGCCGACGAGTACAACACCTTCGCCGCCCTCGGCCGCGGCATGGCCGCGACCAACGGCTACACGCCCGAGCAGTCGAGCGAGCTCTACATCACCGACGGGGCGATCGACGACTACCTGTGGGGCGCCCAGCGGATCTTCGCCTACACCTTCGAGATGTACCCCGGCCCGAACGGGAGCAGCGGCTTCTACCCGCCGGACGAGGTGATCGGGCGCGAGACCAGCCGCAACCGCGAGGCGGTGCTGAAGCTGGTGGAGACGGCCGACTGCGTCTACCGCGCGATCGGCAAGCAGCAGCAGTACTGCGGCATCTCGGCCTGACCGGGAGCCGGCGGTACGGGTCGCGCCGGCTGTCCCGTGCGCGGCCCGGGTGATCCGGCCCGGCGCCGGCCGCGGAATCCCACCG
>NZ_JBEXJK010000591.1:0-3669 GCF_040609095.1 Kitasatospora sp. NPDC004799 | reverse complement strand
CATCCTCATCCTCTTCGTCGGCATCGCCATCGAACTCCTCGTCTTCACCCCCGTCGAACGCCGCGTCCTGCGCAACCGCGGCCTGCTCACCACCACCAAGTGAGGCTCTTCCCGGGACGAGTGGCACCACGACGAAGCGGGCCCGGCGTTCATGGCGCCGGGCCCGCTTCGTCGTGTGCCGTCAGAGCTCGTCGAGCGGTTCGTCGAGGACGCCCTGACGGGCGATGATGTAGCCGAGGTGGCCGCGGCTGCGGCTGCCGAGGAGTTCGCTGGCCTTCTGGATGTGGCTGGAGACGGTGCGGGTGCTCATGCCGAGGCGGGAGGCGATGGCCTCGTCGGTGTAGCCGTTGACCATCAGCCGCAGGACGTTCTGGCGGGTGCGGGCGGTGAGCAGCCGGGGGCGGTGGTGGCCCTGCTGGTAGGTGACGGGCTCGGCGCGCTCCCACATCAGCTCGAAGATCTTCAGCAGGTACTCGACCAGCGGCGGGAGCTGGATGAGCATCGCCGCCGCCTCGCGGTCGGCGCCGGCCGGGATGAAGGCGGTGGAGCGGTCGCAGATGATCACCCGGTCGAAGACCTCGTTCAGCGTGCGCACCTGGGCGCCCTGCGCGGTGACCTGCTCGATGTAGGACAGCGTCGGGCCGTGCGAGCGCACGGTGTGCTGGTAGAGGGTGCGCTGGCGCACGCCGCGGCCGGCCAGGGCGAGGTCGCGCGGGAGCGCGTCGGCCAGTTGCTCGGGGTTGCGGCCGCCGCCCGGCTGGGCGGTGAGCAGTTCGTCGGTGCAGGCGGCGACGGCCTTCTCCAGCACGGGGTTGATCTCCTCGCCCGCGAGCAGCCGGATCGGCAGCTTGGCCCGCCGCATGACGTCCCGGTAGGCGTGCTCGGCGGCGGTGAAGGAGGTGTGCAGTTCGGCGAGCCGCTCCTGGTGGGCCAGGACGGCGAGTTCGATCGGCCGTGCCAGCCCGGTGGCGGCGATGTCGGGCGGGACGGGGGCCAGCCGGTCACCGGAGCCGGGCAGCGGGCGCAGCAGACCCATCGCGAGCAGGCACTCGGGGGCCTCGCCGGTGGCCTCCCCCGCGGCCAGCGCCGTGCGGTAGAACTCGATGCCCCGGTCGCAGAGCTGGGGTGTTCCCCTTTCCGCGCAGTTGTCCTGGATTGGGCACATCTGGGCATCCTTCCGGCTTCGGCATTGCGATTTCACGAATGCCCGTACCGGCTACCGCCAGGCATCCGAACCGGCAAGATGGAATCGACTGCCGTTCGGAAGCCGCCCCCCGGGCTCCGACAGCCGTGAGTGTACGCCCAAAGGGCGAGGAAATCACCGGCTGACGGTCGTCGCGCGGGCACGCGGACGGGGGAGCCGACGGTGACGGTCGCGGACACGACCTCACCCGGCGGCGGTGACCGGGGGATTGCCGGCGCATCGCACCTGGCGTCCCGTCGGGGCGTCCGGAGCGGGGTCGACCGGTGAGATGGAACGGCCTACAGACGGAAGGCACCCCCAGTTGCGAGCTGACTCCGACCCGGCGGCACTGCCCGCCGCCCTCACCGGCCTGGTGGACCAGCGCCTGGTGCGACAGTTGGCGGAGGCCGCCGCCGCCCAGGTCGGCTCCGGCGCGGTCCGGCTGCTGGGCGACGGCGGGATCCTCCAGGCCTTCGCCAAGCAGCTGATCGAGGGCGCCCTGGAGCTCGAGCTCCAGGAGCACCTGCGCGGCGCCGGCACCAACGGCCGCAACGGGGCCCGGGCCAGACGGCTGCTCACCGAGATTGGCCCGGTCGAGGTGCGGGTGCCCCGGGACCGCGAGGGCAGCTTCACCCCCCGGTCCGTCCTCCCCCGGGCGCGCCGGCTGCCCGGGCTCGACCAGCTGGTGATCTCGCTGACCGCGCGCGGGCTCAGCTCGGGCGAGCTGGTGGCGCACCTGGCCGAGGTGTACGGCGTGGAGCTGAGCCGGGAGACCGTCTCGGCGATCACCGACCAGGTGCTCGACGAGCTGGCCGAGCGGCGCGGGCGGCGGCTCGATCCGGTCTACCCGGTGGTCTTCGTCGACTCGGTGCGCAGCGGCCGCTCGGGCGGTCCGCTGGTGCACCTGGCGCTCGGGATCTCGCTCGAGGGCCGCCGCGAGGTGCTGGGCCTGTGGCCGGCCGCGGACGGGGAGCAGTGGCCGCAGGTGCTGGCCGGACTCGCCGAGCGCGGGGTGCGGGAGGTCTGGGTGCTGGTGGGCGGCACCGGCGCGGTGCTGGCCGAGGCGGCGGCCGAGCGGTGGCCGCGCACCGTGGTGCACGGTTCGGTGGCCCACCTGCTGCACGCCGCGCTGCGGCACGCGCCCGGCGAGGACTGGGGCGCGCTGGCCCGGGCGCTGCGCGAGACCTGTACGGCGCCGACCGAGGCGGCCGCGCTGGAGCGGCTCGCCCAGGCCGAGCGGGAGTGGGGGCCGAGCCACCGCGAGGTGTTCCGGGTGTGGCGCTCGGCCTGGCCGCTGCTGGCCCCCGGTTTCCGCTTCGGCCCCGAGGCGCGGCGGCTGCTGACCGGCGGGGGCGCGCTGGAGCGGCTGCACGCCCGGCTGCGCCGGATCGAGCAGGCGGCGGGCCGGGTGCAGGACGAGCGGGCCGCGCTCAAGCGCGCCTACCTGGCGACGCTGGCCCTGGAGTCGCCGGCCGGGACGGGCCGGCCGTGGGTCGAGGACTGGCCCGCGGTCCGGGAGGAGCTGCGCCGGGGCTCGCTGCGGCGCGCGGGGGTGCCCGCCTCCGCGCTCCGATGTCCTCCGCGCCATCAGAGTTCCCACCACTGATCTGACAGCGCCAGGTGTGATTTGGATCATGTCTGTCTGTTTTTGACACGATCTGACCGGGCTTCCGGTTCCCGCATTGCGTGTTCACGATCACAGTCAAAGCTTCCACGCACGTTTGGGGCTTCGGCAGGATGCGGGGCAGAGCGAAGAGGGCAGACCGCCCTCCTCAGGAAGAGGAATTCGCGATGCCAAGCCTTGCCGTCCGCGTCCACAAGATGCTCGGGATAGTCGCTGTTCTGCTGGCCGCCGTGGTGGGCTTCCAACTCCACGCCGAGCAGCACCACCTGTCCGCGGTCTCCGTCACCGCCCACGACGCCCCGAGCGAGGACTCCGGCTGGGGTCCGTGACCCTCGGCTCCGTCCGACCACCCCGCTCCTCCCCTTCTCGCACCGCCCTGAACAGAGAGGAACCGACGATGGCGAACCCGTTCGAGGACACCGAGGCCAGCTACCTCGTCCTGGTGAACGACGAGGGCCAGCACTCGCTGTGGCCGGCCTTCAGCCCGGTGCCCGCCGGCTGGCAGCAGGTGTTCGGCGCCGCCGGACGGCAGGACTGCCTCGACTACGTCGAGCAGAACTGGCAGGACCTGCGGCCCAAGAGCCTGATCGCGCACCTGTCCGAGCACTGAGCCCGGCCGCCCCGCACCACCCGTCGGACCGCTGAACACCGCGCGGCTCCCGGACGGGGAACCACGCCGAGCGGCCGCCCACCCGGCCGGACCACCTCGGCGAAGAGCACAGAGCACCGAGCACCTCACACCGAGCAGCCCGCCGCTCCCCCGGCGCAGCAGCACGCCCGAGCCGCCGCCCACCCGGCCGCTCCCCCCGGTCGTCGGCCACCGCACCCGCCGGCACCGCCAGCCGTTGCCGAGCATGACGGC
>NZ_JBEXJK010000590.1:0-3688 GCF_040609095.1 Kitasatospora sp. NPDC004799 | reverse complement strand
GTTGGCGGCGAGGACGGCGGTGCCGCCGGCCTCGTCCACCAGGCCGGGGACGGCGATCCCGGCGGCCCGCGGCGGCGTTCCCCGGCGCACGGCCCGGGCCCGCAGCTCGTCCGCGCACCGCAGCAGAGTGTCGAGGACGGCCTCCGGCCCGCGTTCGGCCCGGGTGGGCCACTGCCGCGACTCGACCGGCTCGCCGTCCTCGACCACGACGCCCTTGATCCGCGTTCCGCCGACGTCCAGCGCGATGACGCTGCCTCCGGTCGGGGTCACGACCCGTCCAGCACGATCGAGCGGGTCAGGTGGCGCGGCCGGTCGGGGTCGAGGCCGCGGCCGGTGGCCAGCCGGACGGCCAGGCGCTGCGCCCGGACCAGGTCCGCCAGCGGGTCGAGGTCGGAGACCGAGACCCGCGCGCCGGTCCGCCCGACCTGCTCCGGCAGGCCGGCCGGCGGTGTGCCGAGGAACCAGACCAGGCTCTCCGGGCCGCTGACGCTGATCGGTCCGTGCCGGTACTCCATGGCCGGGTAGGACTCGGTCCACGAGGAGGACGCCTCCCGGACCTTGAGCGCCGCCTCGTGGGCCACGCCGCTGGTCCAGCCGGTGCCGAGGAAGGTGAACTGCCGGGCGTCGGGCGCTCCTTCGGGCAGCGGCTCGGTCAGCGCCCGGCTCGCCTGCTCGGGCAGGTCCCGGGGCGCGGCGCCCAGGTGGGCGCGCAGCAGGACGAGGGCGGTGGTGGCGAACCTGGTCTGCACCACGGACCGCTCGTCGGCGAACTCCAGGGGCACCAGGTGCCGGGCCGCTCCGCCGACCGGGGTGGCCGGGTCGCCGGTGATCGCCACCGTCTCGGCGCTCCGGGTGCGGGCCAACGCGTCCAGCACCTCGGTGGTGGTGCCGGAGCGGGTGAGGGCGACCACCCGGTCGTACCGCCGGGCCGCCGGGAACTCGGAGGCGGCGAACGCGTCGGTCTCCCCCTGGCCGAGGCTCTCGCGCAGCGCCGCGTACGCCTGGGCGATGTACAGCGAGGTGCCGCAGCCGACGACCGCCACGCGCTCGCCGGGTTCGGGCAGGTGCTTCGGCGTCAGGTCGAGGGCGCGCCGCCAGCACTCGGGCTGGCTCGCGATCTCTTCGTCCACGTGGGCCATGTCGTCCTCCTGGGGTGTCGGGCGGTCGGGTGCGTCAGGTGCGTCGGGTGCGTCGGGTGGGGGGTGCCGGGCCCCGGGACAGCCCCCGGGGCCCGGCGTCGGGCCCGTCCCCCCGGCCGGGCCCGGCTCAGGCGATCGACCACCGCTGCAGCGGCGATCCGGTGTCCGGCTGCTGGGTCACCGCGGCACCGTCGGCGGCCGAGGCGGCGGTGAGCAGCAGTCCGCTGCCGGCCGAGCTGACGGCGTACGAGCCGTCGGCCGTCGGCCGGACGTTCCAGTGCTGGTTGGCACCGCCGGTGCACGGCCACTGGATGACCTGGGCACCGGCGTCGGTGGAGCCGCCGCTGACGTCGGCGCACATCGCCGAGAGGCCGTTGACCAGCTCGTACGAGCCGTCGGGCTGGAGGCGGAACTGCCAGCGCTGGTTGCTCGCGCCGGACGCCGGCCAGGTGATGAGCGGGGTGCCGGCGGTGGTGCTGCCGTCGGCGTCGTCGAGGGCCCGGCCGCCCGTGGTCAGCGTGCGGTTGCCGCTGAGGTCGGGCTGGACGGTCCAGCTGAAGACGACCGAGGCGCTCGCGGTGCCGGAGGAGGCGGTGACGGTGACGGTGGTGGTCCCGGCGGCGGTCGGGGTGCCGGCGATCAGGCCCGAGGGGCTGACGGAGAGCCCGGCGGGCAGGCCGGTCGCCGTGAAGGCGAGCGGCTTCCCGGCGCTGTCGGTGGCGTCGAGCTGGACCGAGACGGCCTGGCCGACGGTGCCGGACCGGTCGCCGGGGGCGGTGAGCACGACGGTCTCGGGGGCCGTGCCGGTCGCGGTGAGGGCGAGGGTCTGCTCGGCCGCCGTACGGCCGCCGCCGACCGCGCTGCCGGTGGTGTCGCTCCAGGAGCGGGCGGGCGCGGTCTCGGCGAGCCGGCCGGGGGTGCCGGACAGGCCGATCACCAGGCCGCTGTAACGGTTCACCAGCTGGAACCGGCCCTTGCCGGCCCGGCTGGGGAGGACGAACCACTGCTGCCCGACGGTGGCGTTCCCGTCGGCGGTGCCGGCGGTGGTCAGTGCGGCGCCCCAGGCCCGGCCGGCCGTCGAGGCGGAGCCGACGCCCAGCAGCCGGCCGGTGCCGGCGTTGGCGATCCGGTAGGAGCCGTCGCCGGTGGCCAGGAACCGCCAGGACTCGCCGGCCGAGCCGTCGGCCCTGGCCGTGGAGGTGACGGCGGAGCCGCCGGCGGCCTGGACGAGGACCCGGCCGTCGCCGTTCTGGATCCGGTAGGTCCTGGTCAGGTCGACCGGCGGGGCGGCCGGCGCGGAGGAGCCGATGGTGATGTCGGCGTACTCGCCGTCGGAGCCGGCGCAGGCGATGGAGCAGTAGGAGCGGAAGGTCCGGCCGAGGACGGTGCCGCCGGTGCGGGCGGCCGGGTCGAGCATCCAGCGGTACCAGGAGCCGGAGGTGTAGCCGCCGCTGTCGCCGATCAGGGTCCACTGCTGGGTGGCGAGGTCCTTGGTGGCGTAGAACCGCTGCGGCGCGGTGCCGGAGACCACCTCGGGCTCGCCGATGTACCGGCCGAGGTAGGCGTCGTAGGCGATGTTCATGATGAACAGGTCGGACTTGGGCGGCAGTTGGCCGGCCTTGACCTGCTGGTCCACCGAGCCGGGGGTGCTCGGACGGTAGTCGGCCGCGGGCGGGGTGTACCCGGTCGGCGCCGCCGGGGTGGCGGGCACCATGTTGCTCTCCAGGCCGCCCCGGCCGGGCTGCGTCCAGGTGCCGTCGTACCACTTCCGCCAGGAGTCGGGTGCCATCTTCGCCGAGATCGGGGCGCGGGCGACGTGGGCCAGGCCGCCGTTGGAGCCGCCGACGCCGGCCTTGGGGACGATCCGGGAGCCGTAGTAGACGTAGAAGTAGCCCGAGGCGGTGTCGACGAACAGGCGCGGATCTCCGTCGCCGTAGTCGTAGGTCTGCTGGGGGAAGGCGGCGGCGTCGCCCCGGACGGTGCTGTACGGGGAGGTGATGACGTGGTCCCGGATGGTCCAGGTCCGGCCCTGGTCGGTGGAGACGGCGTAGTCGATCGCGTCGTAGTGCAGGCCGTCGCCGAAGGGCTGGGGGGTGAACTCGTTGTGCACCAGCCCGTACCAGTCGCCGGTGTCCGGGTCGACCCAGACCCCGACCAGGTCGCAGAAGTTGCGCTGGGAGTAGCCGGAGCCCTGCGGCGCCTGGGTGGACTCCAGGCCGGTGGGGCTGTTGTTGCACCGCCAGGTGGTGTCGTCGTTGCGGTCGTTCGGGTCGGCGGGGTTGACGGCGTCGCTGATCGCGGCCGACCGGGTGGCGCTCTCGAAGTCCGCGCCGCTGTAGAAGTCCCACCGCCGGGAGTCCTTCGGGCCGTACAGCGCGTGCGACTGCTGGAAGTAGAACGTGCCGTCCTTGTCGGTGTAGACGGACGCCGGGGTGTCGTCGGGGTGGGCGTACGGGCCGGTCCGGCCGACCGAGACGGTGTACGTGGTGGCGGCGGGTCGGGCGGCCGCCACCTCGGGGGCCGGGGCCGGGGCGGCGGACGCCGGGGCG
>NZ_JBEXJK010000589.1:0-3709 GCF_040609095.1 Kitasatospora sp. NPDC004799 | reverse complement strand
GGCGCGGCCGGGGGTGGTGCGGTGGGGGAGAGGGGGTCAGCGGGTGCGGCGGGAGCGGATCAGCAGGAGCGCGCCGGCGGCGACGGTGCCGAGCGCGGCGAGGCCGACGAGGGGCAGGACCCGGGCCGCGTTGCTGCCGGTCTCGGGCAGGTGGCCGCCGCCGTGGCCGGGCGGGGGGCCGTGGGTCGGGCTCGGGTGCGGCGGCGCCGTCGGGCTGGGGCTCGGGCTCGGCGACGAGGTCGGGCTCGGACTGGGGCTCGGGCTCGGGCTCGGGCTCGGCACGGTCACCGGCACCTCGGTGCGGCAGCGCGCGTCCGTCGAGCCGGGCCGGCAGTTGTTCGCGAAGGTGTCGGAGGAGACGGTGTTGCGCAGCACCGCGTCGGCGGCCAGCGGGGAGCGCACGGTGACGGAGTAGGTGATGGTGACGGTGGCGCCGACCGGCAGGTCCCCGGTCCAGGTCAGCGCGGTGCCCGCGAACTGGACCTTCCCGCGGTCCGCGGCGGCGTCGTTGTTGTACGCGGCGGAGTTCAGCACGCCGGCCAGGTCGTCGGTGAGGGTGACCCCGGGGGCGTCGGTCTGGCTGGTGTTGTTGGCCTGGATCCGGTAGCGGACGGTGTCGCCGGGCTCGGCGGTGGCGGGGTCGACGGTCTTCAGGACGGTGTAGCCGGGCACGGCGGCGACGGTGTTGCGCACGGTGTTGCTGGTGCGCTCCTGGACCCGCTGGGTCTGGCCGCCCTGGAACCGGAGGGTGGCCGTGTCGTCGAGGCGGGTGCCGACGGCGGTCGAGGCGTCGACGGTGACCTGGAAGGCGACGCTGGCCTCCGCGCCGGGGGCCAGGTCGGGGACCGTGCAGGTGACGGTCTGTCCGTCGGCCTGGCAGGCCGGGTTGGAGCCGGGGACGAAGGTGGTGCCGGCCGGGATCACGTCGGTCACGGTGACGCCGGTGGCGGTGTCGAGGTCGGCGGTGCTGCCGTCCTGGTGGCGGTTGGCGACGGTGAAGGTGTAGGTGACGGTCTCGCCGGGGCCGACCAGGCCGGGCGGGTTGTCGCTCGGGTTGCCGGGCGGGGTGTTGGCCTTGGTGATCTGCAGGTCCGGTTCGAGGGCGTCGACGGCGAGCCAGACGGCCTGCGGGTGCAGGGCGTCGCCGGCGCCGTTGATCCGCAGCACGGCCTGGGTGCTGCCGGCCGGGATCCTGCCGGTGACGTCGATCATCCGGGCGTCGTAGCCGTAGTTGTTGACGGGGGCGGGGTCGCGGGTGGTGATGTTGGTGCCGGTGCCGTCCGCCGCGACGTGGTCGATCCGGCTGGTGAAGGCGTTGTCGGTGGTGACGCCGCCGGCCGGGGCGGGCATCGGCAGCAGCGTGAGGTCGTCGGCCGCGGAGCCGACCAGCAGCTGGTCGCCCGCGATCGGCACGTCGCCGTCGCCGACGGTGACGCCCATGGTGGCCGGCGGGGCGGTGGCGGGCGTGCGGATGCCGGCCAGGGTGAGCGTGGCCAGGTTGTCGGGGCTGCGCAGCAGCTGGAAGCCGTCCCAGACCTGGAGGTAGCGCAGCGGCTCCGCCGGGTCCTCGTAGGCCACCACCAGCGACCAGCCGCCCCAGCAGCCGACGTTGTTGCCGCCGTAGTTCTGGGCGGAGGAGCGTCCGGCGCAGGCCTGGATGTCGGCGACGGTGTAGCTGCCCGGGCCGGCGGCCCGCACCTGGGCGGTGACGTCCTTGACGCCCGCCCCGGCGAGCAGCGGCTCCGGCGGGGTGCCGCCGACCTGCTGGTCGAACCAGTCGTAGGTGTCGGCGGTGAGCTGCTCGTAGGCGGCGCTGCCCGGGACCTTCCAGGACACCAGGTTGCCGGTGTCGATGTTCCCGGAGGTGCCGCCGGCGGTGCTGGTGTTGGTCGGGTTGAACTGCCAGTACAGGCGGGCCGACAGGACGTTCGCCCCGGCCGGGATCACCAGCTGCGCGGAGGACGCGTTGTTCCCGGGCGCGTTCGGGTCGCTCTTCACGTACTTGGTGCGGTTGTTGTTGGTGCCCTCGGTGTCGTTGCAGACCGAGCCGTCGCTGTCGTCGCAGGTCAGCACCGAGTTGGAGGCCATCGTCAGGTTGCCGTGCGCCAGCCGGTCGACCACCGGGGCGGGGCCGATCGGGCGCTGCGTCCCGGCCCCGCGCGGCTTCGGCTGCGCCTTGGCAGCCGGTTCCGCCACCGGTTACGCCACCGGTTTCGCCACCGGTTTCACCGCCGGGGCCAGGGCCGGGGCCGGGGCGGTCAGGGCGACGGCGCCCGCGCCGAGCGTCACCGCCAGCAGTGCGGACAGGACGTGCGGCGGGCGCCGCCGCGGTCGTCGGGCAGGTGACACGGGAACCTCGCTGTCGGGAGGCGACACGAACAGCAGCACCTCGTACCTGCGCGGGCGGGCGCCGAAGCGCGGCGGACGGGATCTTCACCCGGCCGCAGCAGCCCCGCTTGACGGCGCGTCCGGGCGCGGGCACGCGGGGGCGGGGATGCGGGCGCTGGGGTACGGGCGCGGGCACGCGGGCGCGGGGATGCGGGCGCTACCCAGGGTTCGGCACGCGATTGGGTAGCGGTACGCATTGTTCCCGCCCCCGCCGGGCCGGTTTCCTGGAGCCCGCCCCAGCCGACGACCCCTCATCCCCCCGGAGGTCGCCCGATGACCCGTCGCGAACGCCTGCGGCTCTACGCCGACGCGCACTTCACCGCCCCCGACCCGGGGCTGGTCCTGCCCGCCCGCCGCAGCGGCAGCGGCCTGCGCCGCCCCGGCCTGGCCCGACTGGCCCGGCTCTCCCGGCTCGTCGAGCGCGCCGGGTACCGCCAGCACCGCTGACCCCCCCCGACCGGGTCCCGCCCTCTTGAGGGAGCGGGCGGGACCCTTCTCCGCTCAGGACACGCCGTCCTCGGCGGCCAGCGCCTCGCCCAGCCCCGCCCGGCCCACCCCGAGCTTGCGCAGCGCGCTCGCCACGTGGTGCTCGACCGTACGGGTCGACAGGAACAGCGCCCGGGCGATGTCCTGGTTCGCCGCCCCCTGCGCCGCCAGCGCCGCGACCTGCCGCTCGCGCGGCGACAGCCGCTCCCCGTAACCGCGCCGCCCCGGCGAGGCCGCCCGCCCCAGCCCCAGCTCGCGCCGCAGCCGCTGGCAGCGGGCCGCGTCCGAGGCCGCGCCCAGCGCCAGGTACGCCTGCTCGGCGGCCGCGATCCGCTCCCCGGCCGCCGCCCGGTCCGACCCCGCCACCGCCGTGCCCGCCCGCTCCTGGGCCCGCGCCTGCTCGTACGGGCGCCCGATCCGCTGCCACAGCTCCGCGCAGCGCGTGAACTGCGCGCCCGCGCCCGCCGGATCGCCCTCGGCCAGCAGCAGGCCGCGGGCGAAGGCCAGCGCTGCCGACGCGGCCGGCGCGTCCCGCCCCGCCAGGTGCGCCGCCGCCTGCTCGGCCAGCTCCGCCGCCCCCGCCCCGTCACCCGCCGCCAGCAGCACCTCCACCGCCACCGGCAGCAGCTCGGCCGCCCGCGGCCAGGCCCCGGCCCGGCGCAGCGCCGCCAGCGCCGGCCCGAGCGTGGCCGCCGCCCGCGCGACCTCCCCCTCCGCCAGCTGCAGCGCCGCCAGCCCGGCGGCCAGCCGGGTGCGGAAGTAGCGCAGCGTCTCGTCGAACTCCTCCTTGCCGGGGATGCGCCGGGCGACGTTCAGCTGCCCGCCGACCGCCTCG
>NZ_JBEXJK010000588.1:0-3717 GCF_040609095.1 Kitasatospora sp. NPDC004799 | reverse complement strand
GGCACCGCGGCCGGGCACCCGGCTGTGGCCGGTGGCGTTGCTGGTGGTCTGGCGTGTCACGTCGTGCTCCCCGTCCGGCTAACGCGGCAGCCGGTCGGCGGGGGTGGCCTTGCTCGCCCGCACCAGCGGGCCCCACGCGTCGATCAGCGCTGCGAAGTCCTCGATGTCCGTCTGCGCCTCGTCGAGCAGGCGCGCCCGCAGGGGCGCCAGGTGGTCCGCGAACTCGGCGTACCTCCCGCCGAGCCGCCGGTAGCAGCGGTCGAGTTCGGCGAGCCTGCGGTGGTTCTCCGCGCGGTCCGTCGCGGCGCTGCGACGGGCGGATTCGGCGACCGGCTCGGGGCGGACGCGGTGCTGCTCGTCCAGCAGGGCGCCGGCGGCGGCCTCCAGGTCGGCGTAGACCGGGTGGAGGTAGAGCATGGAGAGCAGGAACTTGGCGTAGCGCAGCTGGTAGGCGGTGAAGCCTGGGCCGGTGCGCCGCTCCGGGGTGTAGTAGTTGACGATGTGGCGGTTGTGGGTGACGCCCGGCAGGGTCGCGTCGCGCACCAGGTGGTGCAGGAAGTAGTCGCTGCCGATGGTGTCGGTGGCGGGCGGCAGCGGCACCCGTTCGTACACCTCGTGGTGGAGGCCGATGTTGCACATGTCGATGTGCCAGATGTCGGGCAGGTCGAGCACCGCGCGGTCGGCGGTGAACGGTTCGGTGCCGCCGCCGGTGAAGGACTCGGCGACGAGTTCGCGCCGCTCCTGCTCGCTCGCGCCGGTGGGCGCCCAGAGCGCGACCACGTCGTGGTAGACCTCGGGGTCGAGCTCGCGGATCTCGCCGAGGTCGACGGAGAGTTCACCGACGAAGGAGGCGCCGACCAGCGCGACCGGCTTGTCCGCGTGCACCGGGTCGAGGCTGTCGACGGTCACCGCGGCGGCCGCGTCGGCGGCCTTGAGGCCGAGCGTGGCCAGCTCGTGATCGATCGGGAACACCGGTTCGCCGTCGAGCAGTTGGTAGCGGCTGTCGGAGTCGCGGCGGTGCACCGACTCGCAGCCGAGGGCGGCGGCCAGCAGGAACGCCCGGTTGGTGCAGGCGCCGTAGGAGACGGCGTCGGGCAGCATGAGGTCGAGCAGCCGCTCCGGCCGGTCCGCGCCGGAGCGGTCGATCACCTCGCGCAGGAAGGCGCGCTGGGCGTCCTCGTCCAGGTGGTGGACGACCACGCCCTCGACGGCCGGCAGGGCGGCGAGCGCCTCGGCGTGCCGGGCGCGGTCCGCGGGGGCGGCGGAGTCCAGCACCAGCAGGTGCACCCGGACGCCGAACCGCCGTACGGCGTGGGCGGCTTCGGCACCGATCGCGGTGACGGTGTCCGCGCACGCGCGGTTGGTGGGCAGGGTCAGGCAGACGTCGCGCATTCCCGCTCCCCCGTGGCGTCCGGCCGGTCCGTTCCGTGCTCCTCGAACGGCTTGCCGCTCCAGGACCGCAGGCCGAGCAACTTCTCCCCCAGTTCGGTGAGTTCGGCGGTCGCGTAGCGCTGCGCCTCGGGCCGGTCGGCGTCGCCGACCAGGGTGCGGTTCCAGTCCGGGGTGGCGAGGGTGCGCCAGGACTCCACCCGGGAGCGGCGCAGCTTCTCGGACTCCTCCAGCGCGGGCATCATCGACAGGTACTGCACCGCCCGCACGCCGTTCGCGGAGGTGTTGCGCTCGACGCCGTGGGCCAGCAGGCCGTTCCAGATCAGCAGGTCACCGGCGCTCAGCTCGGGCCGTACGACGGGGAACTCGGCGCGGTCGACGTCCGGGCGGATCGGGTCGCGGCCGGCCGGCTGGGCGGCCTGCCACTCGTTGAAGCGGCGGAACAGCTCCGGGTCGCACTGGAAGCCGCCGTGGTCGGGGGCGGTGTCGTTGAGCGCGATGATGCCCTGGACGCGCTGCGGCAGCATGCCCTGGGTGGTGTCGACGTCCCAGTGCAGCTCGATGTCGAAGCCCCGGTCGGTGGGCTCGATCAGCGCGCGGTCGCGGTTGCGGACGTTCGGCGGGTTGAGGTTGAGCCGGTCGAGGGTGACCCAGAGCTCCTCGCAGTCCCACACGTCCACGAAGGCGTCGTAGACGCGCTGCGACTGGCGGCTGTCCCAGAGGAGTTGGTGGTGGTAGGCCTCGACGAAGCCGTAGATGTGCAGGTGCCGGTCGAGTTCGTCGCGGTACTCGCGCTCGCGGTACCAGTCCTCGGGGCGGTCCGGCGACAGGCCCTGGAACTCCCAGGCGAAGTCGAGCAGCCGGCGCGCGGCCCCGGCCGGGATCGCCTGCTTCACCACCACGTAGCCGTAGGTCTGCCAGAACGCGTAGTCCTCCTCGGAGAGCACCCGCAGCGGGTGCTTCTTGCGGATCTCGCGCAGCGCCGTCCGGGCGAGGTAGCTCTCGGTGTCGGCGCTGAAGTACGGGCGCTCGGACGCGGCCCGGTACAGGTATTCGCCGGCGGATCCGTCGGGGTGTTCGGCAGGGCTCGGCACGGGCAGTCACTCCATGGTTCGTAGTCGGCGCGGCGCTTCCTCGGGCGCTCGGTGCGGGCACGGCGGGTCGACGGCCGGGCACCGGCCGCAACAGGAATTCGAGCGCGGGCCGAAGAGCCGTCCGCACACGGTCCTTACCGGCTCGGCCGGCGGGCGCGGGGCAGCGCCACGTCAGGGGGCCAACTCGCCCGCCCGGCAAGGCCTCTCACCTCTCATCAGCCCCGGCCGGACCGCGCTCCCCATACGTTGGACTAGACCAACTAATGGTGTCAACCCTTTCCGGCGGGTTACCGATTGGGAAATCGGCGCAGCTCACCGCGCCTCTCGGGGTTCGCTTTATGTTTCGGAGACTGACATAACCACGGGTATGTTTCCGGAATTGACATAAGCGTGAAACGGTGAACCCGCCCCGCCCGCCGTACGTTGGGCCTATGGCACGCGCGCTGACGGCTCCCCCGTGGCTGACCGAGGGCCTGCGGCCCCGGTCCGCGCCGATCCCGTGGGCCGCGGTCGCCCGCGCCTCCGTCGCGCTCGCCGCCCCGCTCGCGGTGGGCACCGCCACCGGACGGCCCGGCTACGGCGCGCTGGTGTCGATGGGCGCCCTGTCCGGCGTCATCGGGGACACCGCCGACGCGTACCGGATGCGGGTGTTCAACATCGCCGTGCCCCAGCTCTTCGGCGCCCTCGGGCTGCTGCTCGGCACCCTGGTGTTCGGCACCGGCTGGACGGCCGTCGCGACGGTCACCGCCGTCGCGCTGGTCTCCGGCATGATCTCCTCGATCGGCGCGGTCGCCTCCGTCTCCGGACTGCTCCTGCTGCTCAACGCGGTGGTCGGGGCCGGCCTGCCGATGCCGTCCCCCTGGTGGCTGCCGCCCGCCCTGCTGCTGCTCGGCGGTCTGGTGGTGCTCGCCCTGACCCTGCTCGCCTGGCCGCTGCGCCTGGGCGTCCCGGAGCGGTCGGTGGTGGCCGGCACCTACCGGGCGGTGGCCGACCTGCTGGAGGCCACCGGCACACCGGAGTACGACGGCCGCCGCCGCGAGCTCACCCGGTCGCTCGACCAGTCCTACGACCTGCTCCTCGCCCACCGGGCCCGCCGGCACGGCCGCTCACCGCACCTGGCGCGGCTGCTCGCCCAGCTCAACGCGGTGATCCCGGTGGTCGAGGCGATGCCGACCCACTGCTCGACCGAGCCGTCCCGCTTGGCGTGCACGATGGTGCAGCCGCCGGCCGCGCC
>NZ_JBEXJK010000587.1:0-3718 GCF_040609095.1 Kitasatospora sp. NPDC004799 | reverse complement strand
CCGATCTGGGTGTTGAAGGTGTGGAAGAACTCCTCCTGCGTGGACTCCTTGCTCGCGAGGAACTGGACGCCGCCGCCGAGCGCGAGGTCCGCCGCTCCAACGCCTCCGCCTGGCTGCTGCCGCCCGACGGCCGCGGCTTCGACCACGCCCTGGTACGCGACATGCGCCGCCACGCGGACGCGGACGAGGTCGACCTGGTGATCGTCGGCTGCGGCGCGGGCGGCGCCACCCTCGCCCAGCGGATGGCCCGCCGGGGCTGGAGCGTCGTCGTCCTGGAGGCCGGCCCGTTCTGGGACCCGCTCGCCGACTGGGTCAGCGACGAGGCCGGCTCGCACCGGCTGTACTGGACCGAGCCGCGGGTCGTCGACGGCACCGACCCGGTGCCGCTGGGCGCCAACAACTCCGGCCGCGGCGTGGGTGGTTCGATGGTCCACTTCGCCGGGTACGCGCCGCGCTTCCACCCCTCCGACTTCCACACCCACGCCGTCGACGGGGTCGGCGCCGACTGGCCGATCGACTACGCCGACCTGCGGGATTCCTACCGGCGGCTGGAGTACGAGCTGCCCGTCGCCGGCCAGTACTGGCCCTGGGGCGAACCCCACGCCTACCCGCACCCGCCGCACCCCGTCGGCGGCAACGGCGAGGTCTTCCTGCGCGGCGCCGCCGCCCTCGGCATCCAGGCCCGGGTCGGCCCGGTGGCCATCACCAACGGCCGCTTCGGACGCCGCCCGCACTGCGTCTACCGGGGCTTCTGCCTCCAGGGCTGCAAGGTCAACGCCAAGGCCTCCCCGCTGATCACCCACGTCCCCGACGCCCTCGCGCACGGCGCCGAGATCCGCGCCGACCGGATGGCCGTGGCCGTCGAACTCGACCACGGCGGACTCGCCCGCGGCGTCCGGTACCTCCACCAGGGCCGCGAGCACCTCCAGCGCGCCCGCACCGTCGCCGTCGCCGGGTACGCCATCGAGACCCCGCGGCTGGTGCTCAACTCCGCCTGCCGGCGCTTCCCCGATGGCCTGTGCAACGACCACGACCTGGTCGGCCGCTACGTCATGGTGCAGGGCGCCCCGCAGACCTCCGGGCGCTTCGAGGAGGAGATCCGCGCGTACAAGGCGCCGCCGCCCGAGGTCACCACCGAGCAGTACTACGAGACCGACCCGGGCCAGCCGTACCGGCGGGGCTTCACCATCCAGAACGTCTCCCCGCTGCCCGTCATGTGGGCCGAGCACGTCGTCGCCCAGGGCCACTGGGGCGCCGACCTGCGGAACTACCTGTCCGACTACGTGCACTGGGCCACCCTCGGCGCGATGGCCGAGCTGCTGCCCCAGCCGGACAACCGGGTCACCCTGGCTGCGGAGACCGACCACCGCGGCCTGCCCGTCGCGCGGTTCAGCTACTCCCAGTGCGAGAACGACCGGCTGCTGATCCGGGCCGCCCGCGAGGTGATGGAGTCCGTGCTGCTCGCCGCCGGGGCCGACGAGGTCATCACCATCGACCGCTACGCCCACCTGGTCGGCGGCTGCCGGATGGCCGCCGACCACCTGAGCGGCGTGGTGGACCACCGGCTGCGCACCTTCGCCGTGCCCAACCTGCTGATCACCGACGGCAGCGTGCTGCCCACCCAGGGCAGCGCCAACCCGGCGCTGACCATCATGGCGCTGGTCGACCGCGCCGCCGGGCTGCTCGCGGCGGGGCAGCGGTCCGGACTGCGGGCACCGGCATGAGGGGGCCGGCATGAGGGTGCCGTCGGGACCGGGAGGCAGCGCATGACCGGGACATCAGGCATGACGGGGACGCCGCGCACGACCGGGACATCAGGCATGACCGGGACGCCGCGCACGACCGGGATCGAGCGGATCGACGTCCGCGTCTACACCGTCCCCACCGACGCCCCGGAGGCGGACGGCACCCTCGCCTGGGACAGCACCACCCTCGTCCTGGCCGAGGCCGTCGACGGCCCGCACACCGGCCTCGGCTGGACGTACGGCGCACCCGCGACCGCCGCCGTGATCAGCGCGGAACTCGCCCCGCTGGTCACCGGCCGCGACCCGCACGACACCAGCGGCGCCCACGAGGCGATGAACCGCGCGGTGCGCAACACCGGCCGCCCCGGCCTGGTCGCGGGCGCGATCTCGGCCGTCGACCTCGCCCTGTGGGACCTGCGCGGCCACCTGCTCGGCCTGCCGCTCGCCCGGCTGCTCGGCGGCGCCGCCCGCCCGGTACCGGTGTACGGCAGCGGCGGCTTCACCACCTACCCGGCGGAGCGGCAGGAGCGCCAGCTGCGGCACTGGACCGAGGAGCAGGGCATCCCCCGGGTCAAGATCAAGATCGGCGAGTCCCGCGGCACCCGGGAACGGCGCGACCTCGACCGGGTCCGCGCCGCCCGCGCCGCCGTCGGCGACCGGGCCGAGCTGTACACCGACGCCAACGGCGGCTACCGGCGCAAGCAGGCCGTCCGGATCGGCCGCGCGCTGGCCGACGAGGGCGTCAGCTGGTTCGAGGAGCCCGTCTCCTCCGACGACCTCACCGGCCTGCGCACCGTCCGCGACGCCGTCACCCCCGACGTCACGGCGGGAGAGTACGGCTACGACCTCGCCTACTTCGCCCGGATGATCCCCGCCGTGGACTGCCTCCAGGCCGACGCCACCCGCTGCGGCGGCCTCACCGGCTGGCTGCGCACCGCCGCCCTGGCCGAGGCGCACGGCCTGGACGTCTCCGCCCACTGCGCGCCCCACCTGCACGCCCACGCCGCCGCGGCCGTCCCCAACTGCCGCCACCTGGAGTGGTTCCACGACCACGTCCGGATCGAGCGGCTGCTCTTCGACGGCACCCTCGACCCCGGCGGGGGCACCGTCACCCCCGGCGCCGACGGCGCCCCCGGCCACGGGCTGCGCCTGGCGGCCGAGCGGGCCGAGGGGTACCGGGTAGCGTGACGTCACAGTGCACCGTGGCCGTCAGCCGTCAGCCGTCAGCCGTCAGCCGTCAGCCGGTGGGCGGCCGGGCCAGCCGCGCCGCGCACTCCAGCAGCATGGCGTGCACGAACGCCTGCGGCAGGTTGCCCCGTTGCTGCCGCTGGGCGACGTCGTACTCCTCCGAGAACAGGCCCGCCGACCCGCACAGACCGCGGGTGGCCTCGAACCAGCGGGCCGCTTCGACGCCGTCGCCCTGCTGGTGCTCGGCGAGGGCCAGCAGGAAGCCGCACAGCACGAACGCGCCCTCGGCCTCGGCGAGCGGGCGCTCGTCGTGCCGGAACCGGTAGGCGTGGTGCCCGTCTGGATCTCCAGCAGCGTCCGCACCGCCCCCGGCCGCCAACCGCAGGCGTTGGTCATCACGTTGAACGGGCCGAGGCAGCCGTCCGCGCTCGTCAGCAGGACGGAGCCCACCGTGCCGACCAGGGCGGCGACACCGGCCGCGACCAGTCCGGAGAGCAGCCAGGCCGCCCTCGTCACCGCGGCGACGACGGCGGCGGTCAGCGCCATCGCGGTGCAGATCACCAGGATCGGCCACATCAGGTACATGATCTGGAACGGGCCGGTCATCCGGACGGCGGCCGGGTGCGGGGTGTGCAGGTGGGCCTTGGCCGCGGCCAGTCCGGCCCAGCAGACCAGCCCGCCCAGCAGGCCGGCGGCCAGGAGCCGGCCCGGCCGGGCCGGGGGCGGCAGCGGCGGGTCACGTCACAATCTGGAAGCGGGCCCTCCGGACAGCTCCCGGAGGCTTC
>NZ_JBEXJK010000586.1:0-3725 GCF_040609095.1 Kitasatospora sp. NPDC004799 | reverse complement strand
ACAGCATCCAGCGCTGGATCGGCCACCCGGTCACCGGCAGCGTCACCCTGCGGCTGCGGCGCGGCCCGCGCGGTGGCGCAGGCGGCGCTGACCGGCGGGGAGGCGGCGCTGGCGGCGTTCCGGCTGGAGGTCGGCCGGGCGGTGCGGCCGATGCTGGCCGCCTCCGCGCCGGACGTGGCGACGGCGCTGGACCGCACCGGTCCGGCCGCGCTGGAGTGGAAGCTGGACGGCATCCGGATGCAGGTGCACCGGGAGGGCGGGGAGGTCGCGGTGTTCACCCGCGGCCTGGACGACATCACCGCGCGCGTGCCCGAGGTGGTCGAGGCCGCGCTGGCCCTGCCGCTGCGCTCGGCGGTGCTGGACGGCGAGGCGATCGCACTCGGTCCGGACGGCCGGCCGCGCCCGTTCCAGGAGACCGCCGCGCGCACCGCCTCCCGGCGGGACCCGGACCGGCTGCGCGCCGAAGTCCCGCTCGACGCCTACTTCTTCGACCTGCTGCACCGGGACGGCGAGGACCTGGTGGACCGCCCCGGCCGGGAACGCTGGGCGGCGCTGGCCGAGGCGGTGCCGGACGGCCTGCGGGTGGCCCGCACCGAGACCGGCGACCGCGACCGGGCCCTGGCCTTCTTCCGCGAGACGCTGGCGCTGGGCCACGAGGGCGTGCTGGTGAAGGACCCGGCGGCCCCGTACGCGGCCGGGCGGCGCGGCGCGGGCTGGATCAAGGTGAAGCCCCGGCACACCCTGGACCTGGTGGTGCTGGCCGCCGAGTGGGGCAGCGGGCGCCGGCACGGCTTCCTCAGCAACCTGCACCTGGGCGCCCGGGCGGTGGGCGAGCCGGGCCTGGGCCCGTGGGTGATGCTCGGCAAGACCTTCAAGGGCCTGACCGACGAGACGCTCGCCTGGCAGACCGCCGAGCTGCTGGCCCGGGAGACCGGGCGGGACGCCTGGACGGTCCGGGTCCGGCCGGAACTGGTCGTCGAGATCGCGTTCGACGGGGTGCAGCGCAGCCCCCGCTACCCGGCCGGCCTCGCCCTGCGGTTCGCCCGGGTGGTGCGGTACCGGCCGGACAAGGACGCCGCCGAGGCCGACACCGTCGCGACCGTACGGGAGATCGCCGCCGCGGAGGGCCTGTGAGCCGGGGACAGGCCAGGACCGGACGCAAAAGGGCCGCGCGCCATGGGACCGGGAGCGACGGGACCGGACGCGCGAGCCGCGGCACGCACGCCCGTCGGGGCCAGGCCGATTCAAACCTGCCCCGCCGCCCGACCGCCCCGGCGCGCACCGAATCGGCCATTCTCGGCGATCCAGCCATCGCACCCTCCGTGGACGGAGCAGCAGCGGGTTAGGTTGGCAATGACAACGAGAGGCGGCCGCCGGGCAGCCGGCGGCGCACTGGCGAGAGGTGCCCGACCATGCGGGTGAATGTCGACCGGGACCGCTGCTGCAGCTCCGGGATGTGCGTCACGAACGTCCCCGAGGTCTTCGACCAGGACGAGGACGACAGTCTGGTGAGACTCCGTCAGACGACCTTCCGTCCGGACCAGTTCGACGATCTCAGACTGGCCGCCCAGCTCTGCCCGGGCGGCGCGATCACCGTGGTCGAGGAGGCGCCGGCCGCGGCCGAGTAGGCCGGGGCACGGACCCATCCGACGGACCCTCCAGTCACCACACCACCCCCACCGGAGAACCATCGCGACGCAAGGAGAGCCCGCCTTGACGAGCACGCCCACCGCCCCCGCCGTCCCGCTCCCGGCCCCGCACTCCGCCGGCTGCCCGTTCGGCCCGCCGCCCGCGTACACCGAGGCGGCCGCCACCGCCCGGCTGACCCGCGCCGACCTGCCCGGCGGCGATTCCTGCTGGCTGGCCACCGGCTACGCCGAGGTCCGCACCATCCTGTCCGACCGCCGGTTCAGCGCGGACGTGCGCCACCCCGGCTTCCCGCTGCTGGTCGCCGGCACCCGGGAGCGGATCGGCGAGAACCCGAGCTTCCTGCGGCTCGACGACCCCGAGCACGCCCGGCTGCGCCGGATGGTCACCGGGGACTTCCTGGTCAAGCGGGTCGAGGCGATGCGCCCCGACATCCAGCGGATCGTGGACGAGGCGCTGGACGGGATGACCGGGGGCCGCACCGAGGCCGACCTGGTCGCCGACTTCGCGCTGCCCGTCCCCTCGCTGGTGATCTGCCTGCTGCTCGGCGTCCCGTACGAGGACCGCGAGTTCTTCCAGCGCGTCAGCCGGACGCTGCTCAGCAACACCAGCTCGCTCGAGAAGCTCTTCGAGGCCCAGGACGAGCTGCTGGAGTACCTGGAGGGGCTGACCGCCCGCAAGCGGGAGGAGCCGGCGGACGACATCCTCAGCCGGCTCGCCGCCCGGGACGACCTCACCGCGCGGGAGGCCGCCGGCACCGGCATCCTGCTGCTGATCGCCGGGCACGAGACGACCGCGAACATGATCGCGCTCTCCACCGCCCTGCTGCTGGACCGGCCCGAGCAGGTCGCGCGGCTGGCCGACCTGGCCGCGCTGCCCGGCGCGGTGGAGGAGCTGCTGCGCCACCTCACCATCGTCCACACCGGGGTGCCCCGGGTGGCGCTGGAGGACGTGGAACTGGCCGGCACGACGGTCCGGGCCGGGGAGGGCGTGATCGCGATGCTCTCCACCGCCAACCGCGACGAGGAGGTGTTCGGCAGCGCCGACCGGCTGCCGGTCGACGAGCTGGACCTGGACCGGGACGCCCGGCGGCACATGGCCTTCGGCTTCGGCGTGCACCAGTGCCTCGGCCAGCCGCTGGCCCGCGCCGAGCTCCAGATCGCGCTGGCGACGCTGTTCCGGCGGCTGCCCGGGCTGCGGCTCACCGTGCCGCGCGAGGAGCTGGCGTTCCGCACCGACTCGTTCATCTACGGGATGCGGTCGCTGCCCGTCACCTGGTGACGCCGGGGCGGGGTCGGCGGACGCTTCCCGGGCACCCGGCTGGCCCCGGCGCCGGGGCGGAGGCAGGCTGGTAGGGCGAAGAGACACCCACCGGCCCTGCCGCGCCTCCGGCCCGGCGCGCCCGGACCGGCCGAGGAGACGGAGCCCGCGATGACCGACATGAGCGACCGGTCCACGGTGAGCACCGAGGACGACGAGGACATCCGCGCCGCGGACCCCGAGGAGGGCGTCCCCTCGATGCAGAACCTGCACGCGCAGGACACCTCCCAGGCGGAGGGCGCCCCCATGCTGGACGAGCCCGGCCAGCCCGGCTGACCGTCCGCCGTACCGAACCGACCGCCCGGTGGGACCGGGCGGTCGCCGCGACCGCGGGTGTCGCTGCTCCGGCGGCGGACCACCCTCGGGGGAGGATAGGCGCATGACCGAACACGACCGAGGCAACCGCCAGGCCAGGCCGCCCGCGGACCCGCGCACGTCGTGGGCGACCTGGACCACCCAGTCGATCATCAGCGGCCCCGGTGGGGTGACCACCGTCGAGGTCGGCCCGATCTCCGGGGACCTCACCGTGCACACCACCTGGGTGGACGGCGAGGCGAGACTGACCGTCCAGTACACCGGCGCGCTGGACTGGTACACGGTCACCGGCAGCCCGGTGCCGGCGGACGACGAGACCACCGCGCGGGCGATCCACCAGGCGATGGTGAACACCGGCGGCTCCCGGAAGGCCCGGGGCCGGAACACCCGCGGCCGGTGGCGGCTGGCCGCCAACACCGGCGCGATCCTGCTGGGCGTGGTCA
>NZ_JBEXJK010000585.1:0-3742 GCF_040609095.1 Kitasatospora sp. NPDC004799 | reverse complement strand
GTTGCGGGTGATTTTCAGACTGCCAACGGCGATCGGCGCCCCTCCTACAGATCCGGCAGTCTGAAAATCATCCAGCCCCCGCAGCACCCACCCCCGGAGCCGCCCCGCCACCCCACCCTCCCGAGAGCGACCACCGTCAACGAGCCCCCCTCAACGAGCCCCCCGCCGAGCCTCCCGCACCCGCCGCAACCGATTCACCAGCACCGGCGCATGCGCCAACGCCTCCTCCCGGTCCAGCAACCCGTTCAGCAGCTGGTAGTACCGCGTGGAGGAGAGCCCCAGCTCCTCCCGGATCGCCCGCTCCTTGGCCCCCGCCGTCCGCCACTGCCGCCCCTCCAGCGCCAGCACCGCCCGGTCCCGCTCACTCAGCTCGCCCACCGGAAACCTCCGTCCACCACTACGGAGTGTCATTCTCCCGCCCGACCCCGACACACACTGCTCGCCCCACCGCCCCGCGCGCCCGGCTACCGTCACCCCCATGACCACGCCCGGCTTCGCCCTGCACATCCCCACCGCCGACCTCGACCCCGACCCGCTCGACCCGTCCCAGATCGTCTCCGGCACCCCCGAGGTCACCGGCAGGGTGCTGTCCGAGTCCGCCGACGGCCGCCACCTGCGCGGCATCTGGCAGATCACCCCCGGCGTGGTCACCGACGTCGAGGCCGACGAGATGTTCGTGGTGCTCAGCGGCCGGGCCACCATCGAGATCGAGGGCGGCCCGACCCTGGAGGTCGGCCCCGGCGACTGCGGTGTCCTGCGCGAGGGCGACCGCACCACCTGGACGGTCCACGAGACCCTCCGCAAGGCCTACGCCCTCACCCTCCCCTGAGCCCCCCGCCGGGGCCGAGGCACCTCCCGGCCCGGCCCCGGCCCTACTTGCGGACCTTCACCGCCTCCTGCACCGCCGCCTCCTGCAGCCCGCCGAGCACCTGCTTCGGGTCCCCGGTCACCGCCTGCCCGATCCCCGCCTTGATCCGGTTGCTGACCTCGCCCCAGGCCGGGTCACCGAACGGGTAGAAGCTCGCGTTCGTCAGCCCGACCGCGAACTGCTTGAGGTCCTCGTGCTTCGGGTCCGAGGACATCTGGCCGAACGCGTCCTGAGTGACCGGCAGGAGGTTGTACTGCTCGTCGAACTTCAGCTGGTTGTCCTTGGTGTAGACGAACGCCAGGAACTTCTTGATCTCGTTCTTGTGCTTGTTCGCCTTGAACGCCATCATCCAGTCCGCGACCCCGAGGCTCCCGGTCCGCCCGACGCCGTCCTTCTTCGGGATCGGCGCCGTCCCGAACTCGATCTTCCCGGCGGTCGCCATCCGCAGCAGCGTCGGGTGCCCGTTCAGCATCGCGACCTTCCCGGCGGCGAAGTCCTGGAACACCGGGGTCCGGTTCATCTTGCCCGGCTCCGGGTACGTCAGCCCGGTGCCCACCAGGTTGCTCTTCAGCCAGCCGAAGGTCGCCTGGTTCTGGGCGCTGTCGATGGTGTAGTTGCCGACGTCGTCGGAGATGCTGCCGCCGCCGCTCAGCGTCCACAGCATCGACTCGGCCGGCGCCTCCTCCGGCCCCAGCGGCAGCCCGTACGGGGTCACCCCCGGCACCTTGGCCTTGATCTTCTCCGCGTCCTGCCGCAGCTCGTTCCAGGTGGCCGGCGGCTGGGTGATCCCGGCCTGCCGGAACACCGCCTTGTTGTAGAAGAGCACCCGCGACGAGGACACGAACGGGATCCCGTACTGCGTCCCGAGCACCTGCCCGGCGTGCGCGAAGGTGTCCAGGAACCTGGCCTGGGTGTCCACCGAGAGCACGTCCGACGCCGGGTACAGCCGGTCCGCCGCGACCTGGTCCGCGAAGCCGCCGGTCTGGAGCAGGTCCGGCGACTTGCCGGCCGCGATCATGTCCTCGACCTTCTTGCCGATCTCGGTCCAGCTCTCCACCTCGACGCTGACCTTGATCCCGGGGTTGGCCGCCTCGAAGTCCCGGGCGACCGCGTCCCAGTAGTGCTTGGAGTTGGTCTCGGGGCTCTCCCCGTAGTCGGCCGCGACCAGCCTGAGGGTGACCGGCCCGTCGTCCTGCCCGCCGCAGGCACTGACCGCGGTGAGGACCAGTGCTCCGGCCAGCGCACCGCCGAGCACACGGGTGGGGACGTGGACGCGCCTGTTCAACGCGGGTACCGCCTTCGGGGGGATGAACGTCGGCCGGAACGGGGGATTCCGGCGGGGGGACGCGCAACACTCCCAAACCCGCCGACCACCGGTCCACACCACCGACCCGCGCCGCTCCAGGAGTTATCGAAGTGCCCGGAGTCATTGCATGATGCGCAACAAAACGCCCGTTCCCACCCGTCCCGGACCCCGCCGCGAACCCCGGCGCAAAGCCCCGCACACCCCCGCGGCTGCGACAAAGCTCACCCAGTATGGACCAGACCAATCCGACAACTGGACTAGACCTCTTCGACCCGCCCAAGGGAAACTGTCCTCCGTGAAGCACGTCATCGCACTCGATGTAGGCGGCACCGGCATGAAGGCCGCGCTGCTCGCCCAGGACGGCTCCGTGCTGTTCGAGGCACGCCGACCGACCGGGCGGGAGCACGGCACGGACGCCGTCGTCGCCGCCATCCTCGACTTCGCCACCGACCTGGCGGACGAGGGCCGCAGCCGTTTCGGCGTCGCCCCGCTCGCGGCCGGTGTCGCCGTCCCGGGGACGATCGACGAGAAGAACGGCGTCGCGGTCTTCTCCGCCAACCTCGGCTGGCGGGACCTCCCGCTGCGCAAGCTCCTCGGCGAGCGCCTGGCCGCACCGGACGGCAGCGCGATGCCGGTGGCCCTCGGCCACGACGTGCGTTCCGGCGGCCTGGCCGAGGGCCGGCTCGGAGCCGGCCGCGGCGTCGACCGCTTCCTGTTCATCGCCCTCGGCACCGGCATCGCCGGCGCCATCGGCATCGACGGCCGGATCGAGGCCGGCGCGCACGGCTACGGCGGGGAGATCGGCCACGTCGTGGTCCGCCCCGACGGCCCGCCGTGCGGCTGCGGCGCCCGCGGCTGCCTGGAGACGCTGGCCTCCGCCTCCGCCGTCTCCCGCGCCTGGGCCGAGGCCAGCGGCGACCCCGACGCCGACGCGGCATCCTGCGCCGCCGCGGTGGACGCCGGGGACGACCGCGCCCGCGCGGTCTGGCAGCGGGCCGTCGACGCCCTGGCGGACGGCATCGTGCTGGCCCAGAGCCTGCTCGACCCGTCCACCGTGATCGTCGGCGGCGGGCTGGCCGAGGCCGGCGACACGCTCTTCACTCCGCTGCGCGCGGCGGTCACCGGGCGGCTGACCTTCCAGATGCCCCCGAAGGTCGTACCCGCCATGCTCAAAGACACCGCCGCATCCCTGGGCGCGGGCCTGCTCGCCTGGGACCTGCTCACCATGGAGGTGACCGCGTGACCACCGCGGACCGTGACCGTACTGCCCTGGCCGGTGCCCGACTGGTCCTGCCCGGCGGTGTCGTCGAGGCCGACCGCCTCACCGTCGAGGGCGAGCGCATCGCCGGCCTCGGCGGCGACACCGAACCCGGCGACCTCGACCTGACCGGCCACACCGTCGTCCCCGGCTTCGTCGACCTGCACGTCCACGGCGGCGGCGGCGCCTCCTACGCCTCCGGCATCGCCGAAGAGGCCCTGCTCGCCGCCCGCACCCACCTGGAGCACGGCACCACCACCACCGTCGCCTCCACCGTCACCGGCGAGATCGACGAGGTCGCCCGCCAGGC
>NZ_JBEXJK010000584.1:0-3792 GCF_040609095.1 Kitasatospora sp. NPDC004799 | reverse complement strand
GACCAACCGGGGCCGGCGCCCCCCCCCGCCCGGGGGCGGCCCCCCCGGCCCCTCGGCACGAACGCCGCGCTACCGCGACGCCATCGACGTCAGCCGCCGCGCCGCGCGGTACTGCCGCAGCACCTGGGAGAAGGAGGTGTGCCCCTGGGTCGTCCGGGCGAAGGCCCGCCAGGCCGCTGGCACCAGGCAGACCGCCGCGTGGAACAGGTACGGCCGCCGCTCGAAGGCGCCCAGCAGCTGCTTGCCCGCGCGCATCTCGACGCCCAGCCCGGCCTTGACCGCGAAGGCGTAGTTCAGCGCCTCGCGCCGCACCGCCGTCGCGTCGCCCGCCTCGGCGATCTTCACCGCCCACTCGCCGGCCAGCCGGCCCGAGCGCAGCGCGTACGAGATGCCCTCGCGGGTCCACGGCTCCAGCAGCCCGGCCGCGTCCCCGGCGACCAGCACCCGGCCGCGGGAGAGCGGCGAGTCCTCGGTCCGGCAGCGGGTCAGGTGCCCGGACTCGACCCGGGGGGCGAACCCGGACAGGCCGAGCCGGCGGATGTAGTCGGCGAGGTACTGCTTGGTCCGCTCGCCGTCGCCGCGGGCCGAGATGACGCCGACGGTCAGGCTGCTGGTCTCGGTCTTCGGGAACACCCAGCCGTAACTGCCGGGCAGCGGGCCCCAGTCGAGGTGGATCCGGCCCGCCCAGTCGGCGGCGACCTGCGCCGGCACCGGGATCTCCGCCTCCAGGCCGAGGTCGATCTGGTCGAAGGTGACGCCGACGTGCCGGCCGATCCGGCTCGCGCTGCCGTCCGCGCCGACCACCGCGCGGGCCTCGAAGGTGCGGCCGTCCGCCGCCGTCACCAGCGCCGTCCGGTGCTCGCCGCCGCGCTGCTCGACGCCGGTGACGGTCACTCCGGTGACCAGCACCGCCCCGGCCTGCTTGGCCGCCTGCACCAGGCGCAGGTCGAACTCGTCCCGGTTGACCAGGCCGAACAGCATCCGCTTGGACCGCCGCGTCCGGGTGTACTTCCCGTCGTAGGCGAAGGTGACGGCGTGCACCCGGTCCTGCAGCGGCAGCCGGAAGTCCGGCGGCAGGCTGTCCCGGGAGGGGCCGATGATGCCGCCGCCGCAGGTCTTGTACCGGGGGTGTTCGGCCTTGTCGAGCAGCAGCACCCGGCGGCCCTGGGCCGCGGCGGCGTACGCGGCGGAGGACCCCGCCGGGCCGGCGCCGACCACCACGACGTCCCAGACGCCGTCCAGCGGCGTGGCCGCGTCGTCGGTCGGACCGTCCTCGGCCGGGCTGTCGAGCGGGCTGCGGGAATCGGAGCTTCCGGAGTCAGTCACGTCGAGCAATCCTATGTGTCCGGCCGCACCGGACGGGCACGCCGCCCCCGCACCGCACCCTCGAAGCGCCCGTTCCGCTCCGCCTATGATCGGCACTACCGCAAACCGCCTCCTCCGCCCGCACCATCCCTGGGCGGACCGTCTCCCCGGAGCCCCGATGTCACAGCCCCTGGCCGACGCCGTCCGGTCCCTGATGGACCGTGCCCGCACCGATCTCGCCGAGCTGGTCGCCTTCCCGTCGGTCGCCGACCCGCGCCAGTTCCCGGTCGAGGAGTGCGAGAAGGCCGCGCGCTGGGTCGCCGACGCCTTCGCCGCCGAGGGCCTGACCAACATCCAGCTGCTCGACACCCCGGACGGCACCCAGTCCGTCTACGGCGAGCTGCCCGGCCCCGAGGGCGCGCCGACCGTCCTGCTCTACTCCCACTACGACGTCCAGCCCCCGCTGGACGAGGACGGCTGGCTCAGCCCCGCCTTCGAGCTGACCGAGCGCGACGGCCGCTGGTACGGGCGCGGCGCCGCCGACTGCAAGGGCAACATCCTGATGCACCTGACCGCCCTGCGGGCGCTGCGCCAGGCCCACGGCGACGCCTACCCGGTCGGCCTGAAGATCATCGTCGAGGGCTCCGAGGAGCAGGGCACCGGCGGCCTGGAGCGCTACGCCGAGGCCCACCCCGAGCTGCTCACCGCCGACGCCATCGTGATCGGCGACACCGGCAACTTCGCCCCCGGCCTGCCCACCGTGACCGCCTCGCTGCGCGGCATGACGGTCGTCGAGGCCACGGTCACCACGCTGGCCGGCAACCTGCACTCCGGCGCCTTCGGCGGCGCGGCCCCGGACGCGCTGCAGTCCCTGGTCCGGATGCTGGCCTCGCTGCACGACGAGAACGGCGACGTCGCGGTGGCCGGCCTGACCACCGACCAGACCTGGGAGGGCGTGCAGTACCCGGAGGAGCAGTTCCGCGCCGACGCCAAGGTCCTCGACGGCGTCGCGCTGACCGGCACCGGCACCATCGCGGACCGCCTCTGGGCCCGCCCGGCCGTCACCGTCCTCGGCATCGACGCCCCGCCGGTGATCGGCGCCACCTCTTCCGTCCAGGCCACCGCCAAGGCCCTGATCAGCCTGCGCGTCGCGCCGGGCACCGACCCGCACGCCGCCCAGGACGCGCTGGTCGCCCACCTGGAGGCGCAGGTCCCGCTCGGCGCCCGGCTGACGATCGAGCGCCAGGGCAACGGCGCCCCGTTCCGCGCCGACACCAGCGGCCCGGCGTACGAGGCGATGGGCAAGGCGATGGCCGAGGCCTTCGGCACCCCGATGGTCGCCTCCGGCGAGGGCGGCTCGATCCCGCTCTGCAACACGCTGCGCTCGCTCTACCCGCAGGCCGAGATCGTGCTGATCGGCGTCGAGGAGCCGACCACCCAGATCCACGCGGTCAACGAGAGCGTCGACCCGCAGGAGCTGGAGCGGATGGCCCTCACCGAGGCGCTGTTCCTCCGCCGCTACGCCGAACTGCGCTCCGTCTGACGGACGTTCGGGGCGACGTCCCGAGGGTCCCGCGGACGGACGTCCGGCCGCCCGCCGCGCCACCGGCGGGCGGCCGCCAGCACCGCCGCGTAACCGACCGCGCCCACCGCGAGCCCGGCCCCGGCGCCGAAGCAGGCCTCCGGCACCAGGTTCCGCCGCAACGGGCTGAGCCGGTGCAGCACCCCGGCGGCCGTCGCCGCGCCCAGCGCCGCGACGGCCCCCCGCCCGGCCCCGGGCGCGAGCCGGACGGCCGGGCGCACCGGCTCGGCGGCCCGCACCGCGCGCGCCGCCCAACCGCCCAGCGCCGCCAGGGCGAGCGCCGAACTGCCGTACTGCAGCACCTCGTACAGCGGGACCCCGGCCACCGGCCGGTCCAGGACGGGCAGCAGCCGCGACCCCAGCCGGTCCCCGTGGGTGAACGCGTCCCAGCCGACGTGGGTGGCCGCGCCGATCGCCGCCGAGGCCGCGAACCACGCCGCGCCGCCGACCGCACCGGTACCGCCGGGACCCGGGACGCCCCGGGCCGCCGAGCGGTCAGCGCCTCGGCCCCGCCCGCCCAGCGCTCGGGCAGCAGCGCCACCAGCGGCCCTCGCAGCAGCCCGTGCCAGCCGGCCACCAGGGCGCCGGCGACCGCCACGTCCAGGGTCGGCACCGCCCACCAGCGGTGCGTCAGCCCGCCGTGGCCGTACACCCCGGGCAGCAGGGACTCGGCGAAGAACGGCACGTCCGGCGCCATCGACCCGGCGACCAGCGCCGACGCCACCAGGGGCCCGCGCGTCCCGGCGGCGCGCAGCAGGGGCAGGACGGCGGCGGGATGGCTCAGCGTGAACGGCATGCCTCCATCCTCACGCCCGCGACCGCGGCCCCGCGCACCGGGCAGAAGAAGGCTCGCAGGAACGGCCGGGCAGAAACGGTCCGGGTAGAAACGGTCCGGCCCCCGCACC
>NZ_JBEXJK010000583.1:0-3809 GCF_040609095.1 Kitasatospora sp. NPDC004799 | reverse complement strand
ACCGCTTCGTCACCCACGTCCTGGAGGTCACCGGCCTCGGGGAGAGCGGCCGGCCCGCGCTGAACACCGTCTTCGGCCGCCGGCCGGCCGTGGAGCCGCAGGAAGGCGTCCACGCCGGCCGTCGCGATCCGCTCGACCTCCTCGTCCGCCACCGGGAGCGCGCCCCAGAAGGAGCGTTCGGCGATGCCGTGGAAGGTCAGCAGGGTGAACTGCTCGGCGGCCAGGGCGGCGTCGCCGACCGCGAGCAGCCCGCGCCCGGAGAGCGCCTCGAAGTGCTCCGCGAGCTCGCGCTGGGAGGCGCCCGGCCCGGCCTCCAGCCAGGCCGCCAGGACGTCCGCCGGGATGTTGGCCACCTCGGCCCGGATCGCCCGGCCGAGCGCCCCGTGCTCACCGGCGGACAGCACGGCGCGGGCCCGCTCGACCGCGAAGTCGATCAGGTCCTGGCGCAGCTCGACCACCCGGCCGAGGTACTTCGCCATCAACTCGCTGATCCGCTCGGTCAGTTCCGCCGAGTTCCGCAGGGCCACCGACTGGAAGAGGGCCTCCTTGTCGGCGAAGTGGTTGTAGACCGTCCGCTTGGACACCCCGGCCTCGGCCGCGATCGCGTCCATGCTGGCCCGGACGTAGCCCTCGCGCCCGAACACCACCGTCGCGGCCCGCGTGATCGCCTCGCGCTTCTCCGGCCGCCCCGTTCCGCCCGTCGCCGCCACGGCCCTCTCCTCTCCCACCGGCCCACCGGCCGACCACCGAAAAAACTAGCCGGTGTAGTTTATCCAGGCGGCGGCGCACCCGGACTTGCCGTCGAACGGACGTGTTCTATGCTGCGTACGACTTCTACATCCGTGTAGAAGAAATGGGAAGCGCCCCCGCCCACGGGCGGCCGGCCCCGTACGGGAACCGGCGTCCGAAAACCGGCGTCCGGAACTGGCAGCGCCACGAACAGACTTCCGGACCACCGGACGGCACGCGGCGCAGGCGCCACCGTGGCGCGCGGAGCACGGGAACACCGGGGTGAGGGCGTGACGGGGCAACGAGGACGGCCGGGCGGCCAGCGGGCGCGCCGACGGGCGGCGGACGGGCCGGCCGGGCACATACGCCCGCTGTCCGGCGGCCCCGCGCTGCCGGCGGCCGTCGCCCTCGGGCTGCCGCTGGCGGGCGCCGCGGTCGACGAGCTCTCCGGCTCCGGCACGGGCCTCGCCTTCGCCGCGGCCGCGGTGCTCGGCACCGGCCTGGCGGCCGCGCTGAGCAGCCGCAACGGCTGGTGGTGGGTGCTCGCGGCCTCGCCGCTGGTCGTCCTGGGCGTGACGGCCGCCGCCGAGCTCGCCGCCCACCGCGACCGCTACCAGGGCAAGGGCCTGGCCACCGGCGCCGCGAAGTGGGTGGTGCACGGCTTTCCCGTGATGGCCGGGGCCGCGGCCGCGGCCGTCGTCGTGATCACCGTCCGGCTGGTCCGGGCGAGGAGGAGGCAGCATGGCTGACGACCCCGGGAACGGCGCGGGCACCGGCGCCCGCCGCCCCTCCGCGCCGCTGATCGCGGGCCGGGTGCTGGCCTGCACCGTCGGCTTCGCGGTGTTCGCCGCCAGTGGAGTGGTCTGGTACGAGTACAAGCAGCTCACCGACGGGATGACCACCTCCGGCGTCATCGCCGAGACCAAGAAGGACGCGCCCAAGCACCTCGACAACTCGGTCAACCTGCTGCTGATCGGCCTGGACAGCCGCAAGAACATGGACGGCACGGACCTCCCGCCCGAGTTCGTCCAGGACGAGCTGCACGCCGGCCACAGCTCCGACATCGGCGGCTACAACACCAACTCCCTGATCCTGCTGCACATCCCGGCGAACGGCGGCAAGGCGCAGGCCGTCTCGATACCCCGCGACGACTACGTGATGACCTACGACGCGGACGGCTCCCAGCTCGGCATGGCCAAGATCAAGGAGGCCTACGGCGCGGCCAAGGAGAAGGCCGACGGCCGACTGCGCGCCAAGGGCCTCAAGGGCGCCGACCTGGAGAAGGCCGGCCGGGACATCGGCCGCGCGGCCACCATCCGCACCGTGCAGAAGTTCCTCGACCAGCCCGTCGACCACATCGCCGAGGTCAACCTGATGGGCTTCTACGACATCGCCAAGGCCCTCCAGCCGATCGAGGTCTGCCTCACCCACGACACCAAGGACCCGGCCATGGAGGGCCAGGGCTCCGGCGCCGACTTCCACAAGGGCATCAACAAGCTCAACGCCTCGCAGGCGCTCTCCTTCGTCCGCCAGCGCCACAACCTCGACGGCCCGGACGGCAACACCGGCGACTTCGCCCGCACCCACCGCCAGCAGGCGTTCATCTCCTCCGTCGTGCACAACCTCAAGCAGAAGGGCGTCGTCGGCGACCTCGGCAAGATGCAGGAGCTGATGGGCGTGATCCAGAAGGACCTCGTCATCGACGACCAGTGGAACGTCCTCGACTTCGCCCAGCAGGCCCCCAACCTCACCGGCGGCAACGTCGAGTTCAACACCCTGACCTTCGACGGCTTCGGCACCAAGAACGGCCAGGACGTCAACCTGGTGACCCCGGCGAAGGTGCAGAAGGTGGTCAAGCAGCTCTTCGGCTACGCCGACGCCGCCCCCGCGCCGGCCCCGACGGACCCGGCGGACCCGGCGGGCACCCCGGCCGCCCCGACCCCCGCCGCCCCGCCGGCCGCGACCGCGCCCGCCGCGACCACGCCCCCGGCCGCCGCCAAGCCCGTCACCGTGGACGTCTTCAACGCCTCCTCCGCCACCGGGGTCACCTCCGCCGCCGAGGCGAAGGCCCTGGTCGCCATGGGCTTCAAGGAGGGCCGCACCGGCCCGGCCGGCACCCGGCCGAAGACCACCACCGTCACGTACGGCAAGGGCGCCAAGGAGGCCGCCGAGCAGATCGCGGCCCGCTACGGCGTGACCGCCACGGCCTCCGCCGCCACCGCGGCCGACCACGTCGTCGTCACCCTCGGCACCGCCTTCACCGGCGTCGCCGCCGACCAGCCCGCCGCCCCCGGCCCGGCCGGCACCGCCCCGGCCGACCCGGCCGCCAACCTGCCCATGCAGGGCCCGGCCGTGGACGCCCAGTCCGACGGCGGCATCCCCTGCGTCTACTGACGCGCCCCGCACCGACAGCCGAGGGAGGCTCCCCGCCCGGGGAGCCTCCCTCGATGGTTCCTACCCGGAAGCGGCCACCGAACGAGATCACGGAAAACCCTGGCGCGATTCTACGTACTATGTATAGTGTACTGCGTACGGGATAACCGCACGAGCACCGACGAGAGGGTTCTCCGCCTTGCAGATCACCAAGACCGCCGTCTCCCTGACCGTCGAGGACGTCACCACCTCCGCCGCCTTCCTCCAGCGGCACTTCGGCTACACCGAGGCGATGTCGGCCGACGGCTTCGTCTCGCTCGCCCACCCCGGCGGCGGGGTCGACGTCGTCTACCTCCGGCGCGGCCTCGAAGTCCTGCCGGAGGAGCAGCGCCACCGGATCGCGGACGGCGTGATCCTGGCCTTCGTCGTCGAGGACATCGCCGCCGAGGAGCGGCGGCTGCGCGAGGAGGGGGTCGTGATCACCCTGCCGCTGCGCGAGGAGCCGTGGGGCGAGAAGCTCTTCCAGGTCGCCGACCCGAACGGGGTGGTGATCGAACTGGTCGAGTGGGCGACCGAGCAGTAGGCGACGACGACGGCGCCCCCTGTCCCGGCCGGCGGTTTCCAGGGGTCGTTGCAACACGTGGTTAGTTGATCAAGCCGCGATCAGTTTATGCAGGCGCTCGGCTGGGGTTTCCCAGCCGAGCGTT
>NZ_JBEXJK010000582.1:0-3811 GCF_040609095.1 Kitasatospora sp. NPDC004799 | reverse complement strand
GAGATCGCGGCGGCGGCGGCCCGGCGCGCCGGGCTCGGGCTCTACGCCGCGCACCGCGAGGACCTGCCCACCGAGCCCGCCGAGCGCGAGCAGCTCGCCCGGCTGTGGCAGCGGGAGGCGATCCTGATACCCGCCGCGCTGCTGGTGGAGGGCGGGGAGCCCGGCCGGGAGCGCCCGCCGGCCCCGAACGGCACCGAGGCCTTCCTCGCGAGCCTGGCGGTGCCGCTGGTGGTGTCCGGCGACGAGCCCCCGCCGGCCGGGGCCCCGGACCGCGCCCGGCTGACCGTGCCGCCGCTCGGCCCCGAGGAGCAGCTGGCGATCTGGACCGCGGCGCTGGACGGCGCACCGGGCGTCACCGAGGGCGAACTCCGGTCGCTGGCCGCGCAGTTCTCGCTGCCCGGCCATGTCATCCGGTCGGCCGCGGCGACGGCCCGGCGGGCGGCCGGGGACGGCCGGGACGTCAGCCCGCTGGCCTGGCACGCCGGGCTGGTGGAGGCCCGGATGTCCCTGGAGGACCTGGGCCGGCGGATCGAACCGCGCGCCGACTGGGAGGACCTGGTGCTGGAGGAGCGCCAGCGCGCGACGCTGCGCGAGATCGTCGCCCACGTCCGCCGGCGCGGCACGGTCTACCAGGAGTGGGGGTTCGAGCAGGTGCTGCGCCGCGGGCTCGGCGTCACCGCGCTGTTCGCCGGCGGCTCGGGCACCGGGAAGACGCTGGCGGCCGAGGTGGTCGCCGGGCAGCTCGGCGTGGACCTGTTCGTGATCGACCTCTCCCAGGTCGTCAGCAAGTACATCGGCGAGACCGAGAAGAACCTCCGGCGGGTCTTCGACGCGGCCGAACGCGGCGGCGCGCTGCTGCTGTTCGACGAGGCCGACGCGCTGTTCGGCAAGCGCAGCGAGATCAAGGACAGCCACGACCGCTACGCCAACCTGGAGGTCAGCTACCTGCTGATGCGGATGGAGGCGTACCGGGGCCTGGCCGTGCTCACCACCAACATGAAGAAGGCGCTGGACCCGGCGTTCATGCGGCGGATCAGGTTCGTGGTCGACTTCCCGTTCCCCGGGGTGCCGGAGCGGGCCGAGATCTGGCGGCGGGTCATCCCCGAGCGGACCCCCAGCGAGGGCCTCGACCCGGAGCGGCTCGCCCAGCTCACCGTGGCCGGCGGCTCCATCCGCAACATCGCGCTGTCCGCCGCCTTCCTGGCCGCCGACGAGGACTGCCCGATGCAGATGCGGCACCTGCTGGCGGCCGCGCGCACCGAGTACCTGAAGCTGGAGCGCTCGCTGACGCCCTCGGAGGTCGGCGGATGGATCTGACCGTGGAGACCGGGAGCGGGCGGAACGGCCCCGAGCACGGGAGTGCCAGGCCCGGGGCCGTCGGTTCCGGCACCGTCGGTTCCGGCACCGTCGGGCGGATCGAGGTCGAGATCGGCGAGCTGGTCCTCGACGGCTTCGCCCGGATCGACCACGACCGGCTGACGGCGGCGTTCCGGAGCGAGCTGACCCGGCTGGTCGAGGCGCGCGGCGTGCCGCTCGCGGCCGGCGGCGACCGCGCGCTGGACCTGCTCTCCGGGCTCCCGCCGCTTCCGGCGGGCGCCTCACCGCAGCGGCTCGGCGAGGCACTCGCCCGCGCCGTGCACGCCGGGCTCTCCGGCGACGGCCGGCCGCCCTCGGCGCCACCCGGACGGAGGCGGACATGACCCGACTCGCCACCACCACGGCCGCCGCCGCGAAGGATTCCACGCGCGACGGCAAGCAGGGCGCCCAGGCCCGGCGCAAGGCCCGGGCGCCGAAGGCCCGTACGCCCGAGCCCAAGGAGATCGTCTCCGGCGCCGGCCAGCCGCTCGACCCCGGCCTGCGCCGGGAGTTGGAGGCGCGGCTCGGGCACGACCTCACCCGGGTCCGGGTGCACACCGACCGGGACTCCGCCGCGCTGACCGAGCTGATCGGCGCGGACGCCGTCGCCGTCGGCCCCGACCTCTTCTTCGGCGAGGGCAAGTACCGGCCCGCCTCCGAGGACGGCCGGCGGCTGCTCACCCACGAGCTGCTGCACACCGTCCAGGCCCCGAACCCGCTCGGGGCGCTGCGGGCCGGGCGCGACCTGGGCGCGGTCAGCCTGCCGCAGGACGCGGTCGAACGGGAGGCGGAGCACGGCGCGCGCGACGACCGGCCGACGGCGGCGACGCCGAGCGCCACGCCGGGCTGGCTCCGCTACGCGACCGTCGACGCGGATCGGTTCCGCACCGAGCGGCTCGATCCGGCCACCCTGGTCGACCGGCTGGCGGCCGGCATCCTGCGCTCGCTGCGCGGCGACCCGACCGACTCCTCCGGCCGGGTCCGCCTGCAACTCTCCCGTTTCGCACCCGAGTTGCAGGCCTCCGTGCTCGAACGGCTGGCGGTCCGACTGCCCTCCTCGGACTACACCCGGGTGCTGGAGCTGGTCGAGGCCGCCGAGCACCGCCTCTCCGAGGTCGACGGCGCGCTGACGCCCGAGCCGGTCACCGACCCCACCGACCCCGCCGACCGGGCCGACCGGGCCGCCGACGACCAGGACCGCGGCGAGCAGGACCGGCAGCAGCAACTCGACGAGGAGGCACGGCAGTCGGAGGACCCGAGGCGGCGGCGCAGACGCCGCGAGGGGCACCGGGACGAGGACCGCCCGGAGGGGCAGGACGAGCAGCGGGACGAGCAGCAGGCACCGGAGGCGGAGGACGAGGCCGCGCAGGCTCCGCCGGCTGAGCAACCGGCCGGGCAGCCGACCGGGCAGCCGGCCGGGCAGCCGGAGGCCGGGCAGGCCGAGCCCGCCGCGCAGGCGCAGGCTCCGGCCGTCGAGGCGGCCCCCGAGGCGGGCCCCGAGGCGGGCCCGGAGCAGGTGCCCGGGCCGGCCGGGGAGGACGTTTCGCAGTCCGAACCCGTCTCCGTACCCGGCCCGTCCGAAGCCGGGCCGCAGGACGCCGCTGCCCAGCCCCCGGTCGGCGCCAGGCCGCAGGAGCCCGCCGCCGGGCCGCCGCCGCAGCCCGTCCCGGTCAAGCCCGAACGCCTGGAGGCGATCGCGCGGGCCGAGGACAGTCCGCTGGCCCGGCACGGCCTGCTGGAGGACGACCACCAGAAGGACGAAACCCGGGACGAGGAACGGCCGTTGGGCCTGGAGCCCGGCGCGGAGTCCGAGGTCCACGACGGGCCGGACAAGGAGCAGGACCGGCCGTCGGCCGCCGCCGACCCCGGGCCGGAGCTCACGCCCGGGGACTTCCTGCCCTCCTCCGACCTCGACGTGTCGGCCGTCCCGACGGCCGACCGGATCACCCTGTCGGCGGACGGCACTCCCCCCGGGAACGCCGAGGCGCCGGATTTCCCCGAGCCGCCCGCGACCAAGGCCGACCAGGTGCAGGCCGAGCGGGAGAGCCGGCCGGAGGACGAGGCGGAGCCGGCCGGGGCGCCCGGGGCGGCGCCGCAGGCCGCGCCCGAACCGGCCCCCGCCGCCGAGGCCGAGGACCGCGGTGCCCGCGACCTCCAGCCGGAGCGGCCGGTCGAGCAGGAGGTCGGCCCGGACCCCACCGCCAACCCGGCCGCCCCGGCGCCGGCCGCCGCCGAACCCGCTGCGGCGGAACCGCGGCAGCCCGAGGCCCCGGCCGAGGAGGCACGCGAGGCCGAAGCGGCCCCCGAAGCCCCTGAGCCCGCCGCTTCGCCCGAGCCGACCGGTCCCGAGCGCACCGCCGCCCCCCACGCCGCCGGGCCGGCCGGGCCGGTCGGCGGGGACGGCCTGGGCGGGGACGCGGCCGTCCCGGACGGTGCCGGGCCCGAAGCGGCGTCC
>NZ_JBEXJK010000581.1:0-3863 GCF_040609095.1 Kitasatospora sp. NPDC004799 | reverse complement strand
CTACCTGGCCCGCCCGCCGCAGGGCGTCGGCCCCGGCCTGGTGGTGGTCCAGGAGTGGTGGGGGCTCACCTCGCACATCGCCGACATGGCCGACCACTTCGCCGCCCGATCCGCCCGCGAGGGCCGCCCCGCCCGCCCGCGAAGGCCGCCCCGACGGCCCCGAACCGGCCGTCCCGGTGCCCGACCGGCGGTCCGCCCCGCGCTCGTGGGAAGATGGCAGGGACTATTTCGATCGGACGAGACTGTCCGGTCCCCGGGAAACCGGTCAGCGATGACCCGGACACCCCCGGCCCCGGACCAACGGAGAATCGGACCAAGGTGCCCGCGACCCCCAGCAATGTGCCAGAGCCCAGCCGTACCGACCCGGCGCTGATCCGCAACTTCTGCATCATCGCCCACATCGACCACGGCAAGTCGACGCTCGCAGACCGGATGCTGCAGATCACCGGCGTCGTCGACCCCCGGCAGATGCGTGCCCAGTACCTCGACCGCATGGACATCGAGCGTGAGCGCGGCATCACCATCAAGTCGCAGGCGGTCCGCCTCCCGTGGGCGCCGAAGACCGGGCCGGACGCCGGTACGACGCACATCCTCAACATGATCGACACCCCCGGCCACGTGGACTTCACGTACGAGGTGTCCCGCTCCCTCGCCGCGTGCGAGGGCACCATCCTGGTGGTCGACGCGGCCCAGGGCATCGAGGCGCAGACCCTCGCCAACCTCTACCTGGCGCTGGAGAACGACCTCACGATCGTCCCGGTCCTCAACAAGATCGACCTGCCGGCCGCCCAGCCGGAGAAGTACGCCGAGGAGATCGCCCACATCATCGGGTGCGACCCGGCCGACGTGCTCAAGGTCAGCGCCAAGACCGGCCTGGGCGTCGAGGACCTGCTGGACCACATCGTCAACACCGTCCCGGCCCCGGTCGGCGTCAAGGACGCCCCGGCCCGCGCGATGATCTTCGACTCGGTGTACGACGCCTACCGCGGCGTGGTCACCTACGTCCGTGTCGTGGACGGCCAGCTCACCAAGCGCGAGCGCATCCAGATGATGTCCACCGGCGCCACCCACGAGCTGCTGGAGATCGGCGTCATCTCGCCCGAGCCGAAGGTCGCCGACGGCCTCGGCGTCGGCGAGGTGGGCTACATCATCACCGGCGTGAAGGACGTCCGGCAGTCCAAGGTCGGTGACACGATCACCTCGCAGCACAAGGGCGCCACCGAGCCGCTCGGCGGCTACAAGGACCCGCGCCCGATGGTGTTCTCCGGCCTGTACCCGCTGGACGGCTCGGACTACCCGCTGCTGCGCGACGCCCTCGACAAGCTGCGCCTCAACGACGCCGCCCTGGTGTACGAGCCGGAGACCTCGGTCGCGCTCGGCTTCGGCTACCGCTGCGGCTTCCTCGGCCTGCTGCACCTGGAGATCATCCGGGAGCGCCTGGAGCGCGAGTTCAACCTCGACCTGATCTCCACCGCCCCGAACGTGGTCTACCGGGTGGTGATGGAGGACGGCACCGAGCACACCGTCACCAACCCGAGCGAGTTCCCGTCCGGCAAGATCGCCGAGGTGTACGAGCCGGTCGTGCGCGGCACCATCCTGGCGCCCAACGACTTCGTCGGCGCGATCATGGAGCTCTGCCAGTCCCGCCGCGGCAGCCTCCAGGGCATGGACTACCTCTCCGAGGACCGGGTCGAGCTGCGCTACACCCTGCCGCTCGCGGAGATCGTCTTCGACTTCTTCGACCAGCTCAAGTCCAAGACCCGCGGCTACGCCTCGCTGGACTACGAGCCCATCGGGGAGCAGAGCGCCCAGCTGGTCAAGGTCGACATCCTGCTGCACGGCGACGCGGTGGACGCCTTCTCCGCGATCGTCCACAAGGACAAGGCCTACAGCTACGGCGTGATGATGGCGGGCAAGCTGCAGAAGCTGATCCCCCGCCAGCAGTTCGAGGTGCCGATCCAGGCGGCCATCGGCTCCCGGGTGATCGCCCGTGAGACGGTCCGCGCGATCCGCAAGGACGTCCTCGCCAAGTGCTACGGCGGTGACATCTCCCGCAAGCGGAAGCTGCTGGAGAAGCAGAAGGAAGGCAAGAAGCGGATGAAGATGGTCGGCAGCGTGGAGGTCCCGCAGGAGGCCTTCATCGCCGCGCTGTCCACCGACTCCGAGGGGCCGAAGGACAAGAAGTAGCGGCAGCACCCGCCGACGCACGGCCGGAAGGGCCCGGGCACCCCGCCCGGGCCCTTCCGGCGTCCCCGGCGGCCTACTTGAGGCTGTTGAGGACCACGCCGACGATCGCCGCCTTCGCCAGCCGCCCCGCCGTGCCGGTGAACACGGTGGGCCGCATCGAGTCGTCCGGGCGGACCACCTGGAGCAGCCCGTCCCGCCGCCCGAGGCTCACGCACTGCACCACGTACCGGAACGCGAAGGGCTTCGCGGTGCGCCCGGCCAGCAGCTTGCCGAGGTACTGGCCCTGCGGCAGGGCGGTGGCGCAGCCCATCCGCAGGGTGCCGACGCCGGGGACGGTGACCGCGGCGGCGTCGCCGATCACGTGGACGTCCGGGTGGGAGACCGACCGCAGGTGGTCGTCCACCAGGGCCCGGCCGCGCTCGTCCACGGCCAGCCCGGCCTCGGCGGCCAGCGGGTGCGGCTCCAGCGAGGCGGCCCAGACGACGAGGTCGGCCTCGATCGGGCCGGCGGTGGTGCGCAGCCCGTCCGGGAGGACCTCGGTGACGGTGGTGTTCTCGTGGACGGCCACGCCGAGCCGGGCGAGGACGCGCCGGACGTGGGCCCGGCCCTTGGCCGAGTAGACGCCGCCGACCAGGCCGGAGGCGACGATCCGGACCTGCCGTCCGGGGTGGGCCTCGGCGAGTTCGGTGGCCAGTTCGATGCCGGTGGCGCCGCCGCCGACCACGGCCAGGGTGCCGGGCCGGTCGGCCCGGTCGATCCGGCGGCGCAGCTCGGCGGCGCGCTCCGCCGAGTAGGCGAGCCGTTCGGCGCCGGGGACGCCGTGCCAGGCGGTGCGGCTGCCGAGGGCGTGGACCAGGGTGTCGTACTCGAGGGTGGTGCCGTCGTCCAGCCGGACGGTGTGCGCGTCCGGGTCGATGCCGACGGCACGGGCCCGGCGGTGGGTGATCCGGCGGCCGCGGGTGAGTTCGGCGACGGTGGGCCAGTCGCGGCCGTGGCCGGCGGCGGTCTCGTGCTGGCGGATGCGGTGCAGGATCCGCTCCTCGGGCGCGACCAGGGTGACGGCGTGCTGCCGTCCGGCGCCGTTGGCCGCGGTGAGCCCGGCGTACCCGGCGCCCAGGACGACGATCCGCCGGCCGGTGGTGGTGCTGCTCATCTCGTCCGCCTCCTCGCGAGGGCGCTCCGGTGGAGCGCTGTTCGGGAGGGGGACGACGCGGCGGGCCGGGGTGTGACCGTGAGCCGCGTCACAGCTCCACGGCGGGGATGCGGGCGAGCTTCTCGGGGTTGACCACGACGTACGCCTCGGTGATCCGGCCGCCGGCCACGGTGAAGGCGAGGACGCCGCCGACCTCGCCGGTGGTCCGGCGGTACCAGACCAGTCCGGGCTCGCCGTTGACCACGGCGCGGCCGGTGGCCACGTCGGGGGTGAACCACTTGGCGACCAGGCCGGCCACCAGCCGGGCCACCCGGTCGGCGCCGAGGATCGGGCGGACGCCGGCGCGGACGATGCCGCCGCCGTCGGAGTGCCAGACCACGTCGGGGTCGAGGACCTCCATCAGGGCGAGGATGTCGCCGCGGGCGCTGGCGGCGGCGAAGGCCTCGACGGCCTGGCGGTGCTCGGCGGGGTCGGTCCCGCCGGTGCGCCGGGCGCCCGGCCGGTCGCGGCCGCCGTGGCGGAC
>NZ_JBEXJK010000580.1:0-3869 GCF_040609095.1 Kitasatospora sp. NPDC004799 | reverse complement strand
CCACACGCCACCACCAGATGACGCGCCAACAACGACCCCAACACCCCCGTACCACCCACCACCAACACCGCACCCTCCGGATCCAACGCCACCGGCAGGGTGAGCACGTTCTTGCCGGTGTGGCGGCCCTGGCTGATGTGGCGGAAGGCGTCCCGGCCCCGGCGGATGTCCCGGACGGTGAGCGGGAGATGGGTGAGCGCACCCTCCTCGAAGAGGCCCACGAGGTCGGTGAGCATCTCCTGGACGCGGTCCGCGTCGACCCGCATGAGGTCGAACGCCCGGTAGGAGATGTCGGGGAAGGACTCCGGGTCCCTGACGTCGGTCTTGCCCATCTCCAGGAACCGGCCGCCGGGGCGCAGCAGCCGCAGTGAGGCGTCCACGTACTCGTGCGCCAGCGAGTTGAGGACGACGTCGAACCCGCCGTCCTCGCCCAGCACTCGGCGGAAACCCTGCTCGAAGTGGAGGTCCCGGGACGAGGCGATGCACTCGTCCGGCAGGCCCAGGGAGCGCAGCGCGTCCCACTTGCCGGGGCTCGCGGTGCCGAAGACCCGCGCGCCGAGGTGGCGGGCGAGCTGCACCGCGGCCATGCCGACGCCGCCCGCCGCCGCGTGGACCAGCAGCGACTGGCCCGGGGCCAGGGCGGCCAGGTCGGTCAGCGCGTAGTAGGCGGTCAGGAAGACGACGGGAACGGCTGCCGCCTGGGCGAACGTCCAGCCGTCCGGGACGGTGACGAGCATCCGGCTGTCGGTGGCCACCACCGGTCCGAACGCACCGGGCAGCAGGCCCATGACCCGGTCGCCGGGCACGAATCCGGTCACCCCGGGGCCGACCTCGGTGACCACGCCGGCGCCCTCGATGCCGAGCGGGCCGGCCTCGCCGGGGTAGAGCCCCAGGGCGTTCAGCGCGTCACGGAAGTTGAGGCCCGCGGCGCGGACGGCGACGCGCACCTCTCCCGGCTGCAGCGGGGCGAGCGCCTCGGGGCGGGGGCGCAGGGACAGCGCGTCGAGCGAGCCGCTGGCGCCCGGTTCCATCCGCCAGGCCGGCGCGCCCTCCGGGGGCGCGAGCAGCTCGCGGGTGGCCTGCCGGCTCAGCCGCGCCGCCTTCAAGGAGCCGTTGCGCAGCGCGAGTTGGGGCTCCCCGGTGGCGAGGGCGGCGGCCACCAGGCCGGGGGTCGGGTCGGCGTCGACGTCGAGGAGGACGAAACGGCCCGGGTGTTCGGTCTGGGCGGTGCGCAGCAGGCCCCACAGCACGGAGGCGGCGAGGTCCGCCACGCCCTCGCCCGCTTCGGCGGCCACCGCGTTCCGGGTGAGGACGACCAGGGGCGCGGAGGTCCGGTGCTCCTCGGCCAGCCAGCCCTTCAGCAGGAGCAGGACCTCCTGGGCGGCCTCATGGGCCGCGGACGGCACCTCGTGCGCCGGCGCGTTCGCCGTCCACGGGAGGACGACCACGTCCAGGTCCTCGAGCGCGCCGGACAGCGCGCCGGACAGCGCGGCGAGGTCGGCGTGGCGGGTCACGCCCGGCAGGTCCGGGCCGCGCGTACCGAGGACGGCCCAGCGGTCCGTCGGCAGCTCCGGGGCGGCGCCGGCCGGAGTGGCGGCGGCCGGAGTGGCGGCGGCCGAGGTGGTGGCCGCCGAAGTGGCGGCGGCCGGGTCCGGCACCGGCACCCAGTCCACGGCGAACAGCGGCGTACGGCCCCCGCCCGCCGCCGAGTAGGGGCGCAGGGTCAGCGATTCGACGGTGGCGACCGGCGCCCCGCCGGCGTCGCAGACGGCCAGGGCCACGGTGTCGGTACCGGTGGGCGTCAGCCGTACCCGCAGCGCGGTGGCACCGGTGGCGTGCAGTTCGGCGCCGGTCCAGGCGAACGGCAGCCGGAGCCCGGCGGCCCGGTCGCCCTCCAGGACGAGCGGGTGCAGCGCCGCGTCCAGCAGGGCCGGGTGCACGCCGAAACCGGAGGGCTCCGCGCCGGCCGGAAGCCCGACCTCCGCGTACAGCACGTCACCGTCGCGCCAGGCGGCGCGCAGGCCCTGGAAGGTCGGCCCGTAGTCGTAGCCACGGGCGGCCAGGGCTTCGTACGCGTCGGCCACGTCGAGGGGGGTCGCGTCCTTCGGCGGCCAGTTCGTCAGCGCGTTCCCGGCGCCTTCGGCCCCGGCCGCCAGCACGCCGGTGGCGTGGCGCCTCCAGGTGTCGCCGGAGCGCGTGAACACGGCCAGCGACCAGCGTCCCTCCTCCGCGGGATCCAGCACCACGCGCAGGTCGGCCGGGGCGTCGGGGTGCAGGGACAGCGGGGCTTCCAGGGTGAGTTCGTCCAGCCGCCGGCAGCCGGCCCGGGCGCCCGCCGCGAGGGCGAGGTCGACCAGCGCCGTACCGGGCAGCAGCACCTCGTCGCCGATGACGTGGTCGTCCGTCCAGGGGTGGGTCGCGGACGAGAGCCGGCCGGTGAACACCCAGCCCTGCCCGTCGGGCCGCTCGACCGCCGCGCCCAGCAGCGGATGCCCCACCGTCTCCAGGCCGGCCGACGCCACGTCCGCGACGGCGGTGTCCTCCTGCAGCCAGTACGAGCCGTGCTGGAAGGCGTACGTCGGCAGCTCCACCGGCCGCGCCCCGGCGAAGAGCGGGGACCAGTCGGGCAGGTGGCCGGCGAAGGCGGTCTGCGCGACGGCGGCGAGGAGCGAGTCGCTCTCCGAGCGGCGGGCCCGCAGCAGCGGCAGCGCGACCGCGTCGGTCCCGGCGGGCAGGCACTCCGGGACCAGGCCCGTCAGGACGCCGTCGGGGCCGAGTTCGAGGTAGGTCCCGACGCCGAGCCCGGCGAGGTGCTCGACCCCCTCGCCGAACCGGACGGCCCGGCGGATGTGGGACACCCAGTAGTCGGGGGAGCGGAGTTGCTCGGCGGTGGCCTCCCTCCCGGTCACATTGGACACCACGGAGAGCACGGGCGCGCGGAAGGTCAGGCCTTCGAGGACGGTGCGGAACTCCTCCAGCGCGCTGTCCATGTGGGCGGAGTGGAAGGCGTGGCTGACCCGCAGCCGCTTGGTCCTGCGCCCCAGCGCCGCGAAGTGGTCGGCGACCTCGGTGGCGACCTCGGCATCGCCCGAGACCACGACGGACCGCGGGCCGTTGACCGCGGCGATCCCGGCCAGGTGGTCGCGGTCCCCGAGGACCGTCAGGACCTCCTGCTCGGTGGCCTGTACGGCGATCATGGCGCCGTCACCGCGGGCGGCCTGCATCAGCCGTCCCCGCGTCGCCACCATGAGCGCGGCGTCCGGCAGGTCGAGGACGCCCGCGGCGTGGGCGGCGGCCACCTCGCCGATCGAGTGTCCGAGCAGGTGGTCGACCTCGATGCCGTAGTGCTCCAGGAGCCTGAACTGCGCGGTCTCCAGGGCGAACAGGGCCGACTGGGCGTACAGGGTGCGGTCCAGGAGTTCGGCGTCCGCGCCGAAGACGACGTCCTTCAGCGGGACGGGCAGGTGCGCGTCCAACTGCGCGCACGCCTCGTCGAACGCCTTCGCGAAGACGGGGAAGTCCTGGTACAGCCGGCGGCCCATGCCGAGGCGCTGCGCGCCCTGGCCGGTGAAGAGCAGGGCGAGCTTGTTCGAGCCGTCGGTGGGTGCGGTGGGGGGTGCGACGGTGACGTTGTCCGCCGTACCGCCCTCGGCCAGCGCCCGCAGGCCCGCGAGCAGCTCCGCACGGCCGGTTCCGGTGACGACCGCCCGCTGCTCGAACAGCGAGCGCTGCGACACCAGCGACAGGCCCACATCACCCGCCGCGACCGCCGGACGCTCCGCCAGGTGATCCGCCAGGCGGCCGGCCTGCGCCCGCAACGCCTCCACCGACCGGCCGGACACCACCCACGGCACCACAGCCGAGGCCTC
>NZ_JBEXJK010000579.1:0-3877 GCF_040609095.1 Kitasatospora sp. NPDC004799 | reverse complement strand
CACCGTCCGTGTTGATCTTTTTCCGGATCGGAGTCCGACGCCTCGGGCTCAGCGGAGCGTGACGCACCCGCGCGCGGCCAGCGCCGCCAGCAGCCCGGCGTCCATCCCGACCGACTCGGCCGGCAGGGCGACCAGCCCCAGCTCGGCCGGCGAGGCCAGCCGCGGGTGCGCGGGCAGCACCCGGACGGTGTAGCCGAACGGGCCGGTCCGGCACAGCTCCAGCGAGCCCTCGTAGCGGGTGCGGCCGTCCAGGTCCGGCCCGCCGACCGGCTTGAGGGCGAGCAGGCAGGCGTCCGAGATCCGGTCCCGCTCGTCCACCCGGCCGGAGACCGCCTGCACCTCTACGTCGCCCGGCTCCAGCGTCCCGAGCGCGACCTGCACCCGCAGCGCCAGCGAGCTGCCCAGCTCCTGCGCCTCGGCCGGGCAGTCCGCCTCGACGTGCTCGACCCGCACGGCCGGCCAGGCCTCGCGGACCTTCGCCTTCCAGGCCGCCAGCTCGCGCGCGCCGGCGAACCGCCCGGCTGCTACTCGCCCGGCTGTTACTCGCCCGCTCGCTTCCGGGCGCTCGTACCCGGCGCCGACGGTCGTCGCTCCGACACTCCCTCCTCCGTCGGTCGCTCGTCGCTCCTCGCTCTCGGCACCGGCGCGCCCTTCGGCTCGGGGCGGGGCCACTCGCCCGCCCGCCTCCGGGTGGTCCCCCGCCAGCTCCCGCTGGGCCTGCGCCGCCGGGGCGTAGAGCCGCTCGACGTACTCCCGGACCATCCGCCCGGCCAGCACCTTGGGCCCGAGGGTGACCAGGGTGTGCCGGACCATCGAGATCCACTGCTGCGGCAGCCCGTCCGCGTCCCGGTCGTAGAACCGGGCGGCGACCTGGTTCTCGATCAGGTCGTAGAGCGCGGCCGCCTCGATGTCGTCGCGCCGCTCGGCCTCGCCGCTGTCCGGGTCGAGCACCCCGCCGCCCTCGTCGGCGGTGGGGATCGCCCAGCCGTTGCGGCCGTCGTACCACTCGTCCCACCAGCCGTCCAGGACGGAGAGGTTGAGGCAGCCGTTGAGCGCGGCCTTCATCCCGGAGGTGCCGCAGGCCTCCAGCGGGCGCAGCGGGTTGTTCAGCCAGACGTCGCAGCCCGGGTAGAGGCGCTGGGCCATCGCCATGTCGTAGTCCGGCAGGAAGACGATCCGGTGCCGCACCGCCGGGTCGTCGGCGAAGGCGACCATCTGCTGGATCAGCCGCTTGCCGCCGTCGTCGGCCGGGTGGGCCTTGCCGGCGACCACGATCTGCACCGGCCGGGTGGGGTGCAGCAGCAGGGCGCGCAGCCGCTCCGGGTCGCGCAGCATCAGGGTGAGCCGCTTGTACGAGGGCACCCGGCGGGCGAAGCCGATGGTGAGCACGTCGGGGTCGAGCACCGAGGAGACCCAGCCGAGCTCGGCCTCGCCGGCCCCGCGCCGGCGCCAGGAGGCGTGCAACCGGCGGCGGGCCTCCTCCACCAGCTGGGCCCGCAGGGTGCGCCGCAGCTCCCAGACCTCGGTGTTGCCGATCCGCTCCAGGCCCGTCCAGCGCCGGGTCTCGCCGGTGGTCATCGCCTCCTCGGCGCGCTCGGCGCCGAGTTCGGCGGCGCCGAGCCGGACCACCGCCGGGTCGATCCAGGTGGCGGCGTGCACGCCGTTGGTGACCGAGGTGATCGGCACCTCGGCGGGGTCGAAGCCGGGCCACAGGCCGTTGAACATCGACCGGCTGACCTCGCCGTGCAGGGTGGAGACCCCGTTGGCGCGCTGGGCCAGCCGCAGGCCCATGGCGGCCATGTTGAACAGCTTCGGGTCCCCGTCGCGCCAGCTCTCGGCGCCGAGCGCGAGCACCTGGTCGACCGGCACGCCCGGCAGCGCGGCGTCCGCGCCGAAGTGGCGGGCGACCAGCTCGCGGTCGAAGCGGTCGATGCCGGCCGGGACGGGCGTGTGGGTGGTGAAGAGGGTGCCGGCCCGGACGGCCTCCAGGGCGGCGGCGAAGTCGAGGCCGGACCGGCCGTCGGCGACCAGCTCGCGGATGCGCTCCACGCCGAGGAAGCCGGCGTGGCCCTCGTTGGTGTGGAAGACGTCGGGGGCGGGGTGCCCGGTGAGCCGGCAGTAGGCGCGCACCGCCCGGACGCCGCCGATGCCGAGCAGCATCTCCTGGAGCAGCCGGTGCTCGCTGCCGCCGCCGTACAGCCGGTCGGTGACGTCCCGCTCGGCGGGCGAGTTGGCCTCGATGTCGGAGTCGAGCAGCAGCAGCGGGACCCGCCCGACCTGGGCCTTCCAGACGTGGGCGGCCAGGGTGCGGCCGCCGGGCAGGGCGAGGTCGACCCGGCAGGGGGTGCCGTCGGCCTCCCGCAGCAGGCTGACCGCGAGCTCGTCCGGGTCGAGCAGCGGGTAGCGCTCCTGCTGCCAGCCGTCCCGGCTCAGGGACTGGCGGAAGTAGCCGTGCCGGTAGAACAGGCCGACGCCGATCAGCGGCACGCCGAGGTCGCTGGCGGCCTTGAGGTGGTCGCCGGCCAGGATGCCGAGCCCGCCGGAGTACTGGGGCAGCGCGGCGGCGATGCCGTACTCGGGCGAGAAGTAGGCGATCGCGGCGGGCAGCGGGGCCGGGTCGGACTGCTGCCGGGTCTGGTACCAGCGGGGGCCGGTGAGGTACTCGCGCAGGTCGTCGGCGAGGTCGCCGAGTCTGCGCAGGAAGCGCCGGTCGGTGGCGAGCGCGGCCAGTCGGGCGGCCGGGACCTCCCCGAGCAGCCGCACCGGGTCCTCGCCGGTCGCGGCCCAGACCTCCGGGTCCACGGACCGGAAGAGGTCCCTGGTCTCGGGGTGCCAGGACCAGCGCAGGTTGAGGGCCAGCTCGTGCAACGGCTGGAGTTGTTCGGGCAGGACGGTGCGGACGGTGAATCTGCGGATTGCCTTCACGGCGTGAAGCGTAGCCGCGGCGGCCGTCCCGACAGTGCGTCAAGTGGGCTATTGGGCATCCGTTCGGGCTATTGATGAGATCGCATTCGGCGCATTGGTCCGCGCGGGGGCGCGCGAGGCGCACATTTCGGGGTCCTGCGCTACCAATGCGTGAACTCTTCGGTACGGGTCCATTTCCGGCGGCCCGTCCGCTCCGGAGAAGGCGTGAAACTACTGTCGTACCGCTGCGGAAACCCGGTCGCCGGTGCGAGGATGACCGAAGGCCGTTGATGCTGCGGGGAGTCCGACGACGGGTGGCGTCCCCCGCGAAGCAGCACGTCCGAATCCTTTTCGCGTTGGCCGTTCCCGTCCTTCTTAGCCCATTCGGCGCTCACCGCGCACGGACGCGTGTCCTCGCCCCCGGCCCGCTCGTTCACGGGTGGACCGGGTCGGTCGGGGACGTGCCCCGCGGAGGCGTGCGCCGGGACGCACCCGGGCTCCGGGGCGTCCCACCGCCGGCTCGGCGGGCGCCGGGCAGGTTGCCGGGAACAGCGGCGCGGGCAGGCTCCGGTCGCACGTCCTCCCCACCCAGCAGTCCTCCGGTACTCCCCCGGCCCGACCCCGGCCCGCGGGGAGCTGCCGCCGATCTCGGGCAGGAGCTTGGCATGCACGGCGACACGCGGGACCAGTCCACACCGGTGGCCGAAGGCCTCGACGCAGCGGTCGCGGAATCCGCCGGACGGATGGATTCTGACACTCGGACAGATCCGGCGATGCCGGCGCCGAGGGCGTCCGGGGCGGTCCGTGCCGGATCCTCCGAATCCCAGCCCTCCGCGGCACCGTCCGCCGCGGTGGCCCGCACCCCCGGTGCCGCGGAGGACCGGGCCACGGCACCCCGCAGGCGCACCACCACGCGCCGCACCACCGCCACCGCGTCGGCCACCACCCCCGAGGCCGAGGCCGGGGCCGGTCC
>NZ_JBEXJK010000578.1:0-3885 GCF_040609095.1 Kitasatospora sp. NPDC004799 | reverse complement strand
GACGGCGGTGCGCGCGCAGAACGCCGCCGGCCTGGCCCGGCTCGCCCGCCGGATCGAGCCCGCGGTCGGCTGGTCCGACCTGGTGCTGCCCGCCCCCACCGCCGGCCGGCTGCGCGAACTCGTGCTGCGGGCCCGGCACCGCGACCAGGTCCTCGGGCGCTGGCGGATGCGCCCGGGCGGCGGCCGGGGGAGCGCGGTGATCGCGCTGTTCGCCGGGGAGTCCGGCACCGGCAAGACGATGTCGGCCGAGGTGGTCGCCGCCGAACTCGGCATGGAGCTCTACGTGGTGGACCTCTCCACCGTGGTGGACAAGTACATCGGCGAGACCGAGAAGAACCTGGAGCGGATCTTCACCGAGGCCGCCCAGGTGAACGGCGTCCTGCTGTTCGACGAGGCGGACGCGCTGTTCGGCAAGCGCTCCGAGGTCAAGGACGCCCACGACCGGCACGCCAACGTGGAGACGGCCTACCTGCTCCAGCGGATGGAGTCCTTCGACGGGATCGCGGTGCTGACGTCCAACCTGCGGGCCAACCTCGACGAGGCGTTCACCCGGCGGCTGGACGTCATCGCGGAGTTCCCGCTGCCGGACGAGGCGCAGCGGCGCCTGCTGTGGGACCGCTGCCTGGGGCCGCTGGTGCCCCGCGGCGACGACCTCGACCTGGACTTCTGCGCCCGGAGCTTCGAGCTCTCCGGCGGCTCGATCCGGGCCTGCGCGGTCTCCGCGGCCTACCTGGCGGCCGGGGCGGGTGCCCCGCTGGGCATGGCGCAGCTGGTCACCGCGGTGGTCGGGGAGTACCGCAAGCTCGGCCGGCTGGTGCTGGCGAGCGAGTTCGGGCCGTGGCTGGGCGTCCTCGGGGACACCGGGCACGGCTGAGCGGACGCCGGGCACGGCTGACCGGTCCCGGGGCGGGCCGGTCCCGGGCGCTGACCGGTCCCGGGGCTCGCCAGGGCCCGGGCGCGCTCCAGGAGCTGACAGGGCGTCCGAGGGTGCCGCCGGGGGCAGTGGTTCCTGCCCCCGGTGCGGGACCTGCGGGCATGGTCGCGGCCGGTGCCCGGCAGCAGACTCGGGGGCGAATGACCGGCGAAATGAGTGGCCAGCCGAAGGAGCGCGTATGCCGTCGTACCTCACCCCGGGCGTGTACGTGGAGGAGGTCCAGTCCGGTGCCCGGCCGATCGAGGGCGTCGGCACGGCCGTCGCCGCCTTCGTCGGCTTCGCCGAGACCGGACCGTTCCACGAGCCCACGCTGGTGACCAACTGGGACCAGTACGTCCAGCGGTTCGGAGGTTTCACCGAGGGCACCTACCTGGCGCACTCGGTGTACGGCTTCTTCGCCAACGGCGGCGGCTCCGCCTACGTGGTCCGGGTCGGCGACCCGGCCCGGCGGACCCCGGGCGCCGCCCCCGCCGTCGCCGCGGCCCCGCCCGTCGAGATCGCGGGCTTCCTCTTCTCCGCCCGGCCCGGCGCGGGCGGCGAGGTCTCCGTCGAGGTCGCCGACCTGGAGGGGGAGAACGTCCCCGAGGACCGGTTCCGGCTGCTGGTGCGCCGGGGCAGCGAGGTCGCCGAGACGTACGACGTCTCGACCCGCAAGAGCACCAAGGGCTACGTCGTCACCCAGCTGCGCGAGTCGAAGCTGGTCGCCGTCGCCGAGCAGCCCGGCACCGCGCCGAGCCGCCCCGAGCGCCGCACCCACGCCCTGGCCGCCGCGCCCGCGCCCGCCGCGGTGCCGACCGGCCGGCTCGACCCCGCCGAGTACGTCGGCGACGCCGCCGCCCGGACCGGCTTCGGCGGCCTGGAGGCGATCGACGAGATCACCATGGTCGCGGTGCCCGACCTGATGAGCGCCTACCAGCGCGGCGACCTCGACGACGAGGGCCTGCGCACCGTCCAGCTGGCGGTGATGTCGCACTGCGAGCAGATGGGCGACCGGATCGCCGTGCTGGACCCGCCGCCCGGCCTGAGCGCCCAGCGGATGCGCACCTGGCGCAACGACGAGGCGGGCTTCGACTCCCGCTACGCCGCGCTCTACTACCCGTGGATCAAGGTGTTCGACCCGGCGAGCGGCCGCAACGTGCTGGTCCCGCCGAGCGGCCACGTCGCCGGGGTGTGGGCGCGCAGCGACGCCGAGCGCGGCGTGCACAAGGCGCCCGCCAACGAGGTCATCCGCGGCGCGGTGGACCTGGAGATCCGGCTCAGCAAGGGCGAGCAGGACCTGCTCAACCCGATCGGGGTCAACTGCGTCCGGGCCTTCCCCGGCCGCGGCATCCGGATCTGGGGCGCGCGCACCCTCTCCTCCGACCCCGCGTGGCGCTACCTGAACGTGCGCCGGCTCTTCAACTACCTGGAGGAGTCGATCCTCCTGGGGACCCAGTGGGTGGTCTTCGAACCCAACGACGACCGGCTCTGGTCCAGCATCCGCCGGAACATCACCGCGTTCCTCACCGAGGAGTGGCGGCGCGGGGCCCTGTTCGGCCAGACCGCGGCCGAGGCCTTCTACGTCAAGTGCGACCGCGACAACAACCCGCCGGAGTCCATCGACCTCGGCCAGGTGGTCTGCGAGATCGGCGTCTCCCCGGTCAAGCCCGCGGAGTTCGTGGTGTTCCGGCTGTCCCAGTTCTCCGACAGCACGAGCCTCGTCAACGAGTGACCGGCCCGGTCGGCACCACCCCCTCGCATCGGAAGGTGACACAAACCCATGGCTGAAGGCGATCCGCTCTCCACACACATATTCGGCGTCCAGCTCGGCGGCTACAACGTCGAGTCCGTCAAGGAGATCAGCAACCTGACGGTCGAACAGGACGTCGTCGAGTACAAGCAGGTGACCCAAGAGGGCAAACTGATCGTCCGCAAGCAGCCCGGCGCCCGGCTCCCCGGCGAGGTGACCATCACCCGCGGCCTGGACAAGAGCGGCGCGTTCACGGACTGGATCAAGGAGACCCTCAACAACGGGGCGATCAACACCGCGCGGCAGAACCTCACCATCGAGGTGAAGGACACCACCGGTGCCACCCTGCGGCGCATCCAGCTGACCAACGCCTGGGCGAGCCGCTGGGAGGGCCCCACCCTCAGCGCCGGCGAGTCCAGCGCCGCCACCGAGACCGTGACCATCGTGTTCGAGGAGATCTCGGTCGAGTGAGGCGCAAGATCGGCCTGGAGGAGCTGCTGGAAGGGGCTCCGGCCCCGCAGAACACCGCGCCGCAGCAGCCGGCCCCGGCGGCCGCCCCGGCGGCGCAGGCCCGGGGACGGGTGCCGCACACGGAGTTCGAGTTCGAGCTGCCGCTCGGCTACGTCGACGACGAGGGCACCGTCCACCGGCACGGCGCGATGCGCCTGGCCACCGCGCGCGACGAGCTGATGCCGCAGATCGACCTGCGGGTCAAGGAGAACCCGGCGTACCTCAGCGTGGTGCTGCTCAGCCACGTGATCACCCGGCTGGGCGACATCACCGACGTGCACGCCGGGGTCGTCGAGCGGATGTACGCCACCGACGTGGCCTTCCTCCAGGACCTCTACCAGCGGATCAACAGCGAGGGGCACACGCGCGCCGCGGTGACCTGCCCGCACTGCGACGGCGCCTTCGAGGTCGACCTCGCCGGTGGGCGCCTGGGGGAATCGTGACGTACGCGCCTGCTCGGCTGTACGAGGAGATCGCGTACATCGCGTACCACTTCCACTGGCAGCGGGAGGACATCCTCGACCTGACCCACCGCGAACGCGGGCAGTGGGTCAGGGAGATCGCCCGGCTCAACACCCGCATCAGCGAAGGCGGGTGAGCCGGGTGGGACTTCGGGACTGGATCGGCCGCCGGCGGGGCGGCGAGGGCGGGGGCGCCTCGCCCATCTTGGCGACCAGGATGCGCGGACGGCGGCCCTCGGCCCGCTCGAACC